>JAKQSH010000075.1 GCA_029570245.1 Deltaproteobacteria bacterium
CGACATGTTTCTCCTTGCATACACTAAATGGAAATACCGACACTGATTTTTTATCAGAGGCGATGCGCCTTGGCAAGCCTGCTCTACCGCTAAAATCGAAAACCCAGCAGATGCGGCAAGTTGCGGCTCTTTGTCCTGCCTGATCCGGCAGTTTAAGAGGCACAGTTGTTTCTGGCGCTTATATTTTCAGCGAATTCAACTCGTCCAGTACGACTCTGACGCCCGGCGGTCGTTCTTGCGCTTCGATGTGCAACATGCGTGAAATCAGCGATTCGACAGCAGGCGACAATCCGGGGCAGGCACAGCCGGGCGGCAGGCACGATGCGCTTTCGATATTGCACAGAGTGGCTTCTGCACCGTATGCGCGGAAGGGATGCACTCCGCAGAAAAGCTCATAAGCTATTATTCCCAGCGAGAAAATCTCGCTTGCCACGGACGCTTTTTCTCCTCTGGTCTGTTCTGGGGCAAGATAGCTGAAGCGTCCGAACAGTGCGTCCTGAGGTTCGTTTTCGAGCAGACGACTGGCTGCCGACCCGAAATCAATAAGGCTGACACGATTCTGAAGACCGATTATTATGTTCATGGGGCAGATGTCGCGGTGCAGCGCCTGTGCTGGCTCGCCGTTTGCCAGACGCGCTTCGTGAACGTGCGCTGCGATTTCGCACAACCTGCGCATAATGTCCAGCGCGTCACTTGCAGGCAAAGTTTCTCTGAGTTTGCGTTTTTCCTGAAATATCCCGAACAGACTTCTGCCGGGCATGAACTGCATATGTATTTCGGGACGCTCGCATTCATTATGGAATTCGATAAGCTGAGGAATTCCTGAGTGATGCAGCAGCGCCAGCAATTCAGCTTCGTGTCTGAAAAGGTTGAGGTATTCGCTGTTGCCGCAGAGGTGTACCGCCAGGCGTTTGACGACAAAAGTTCCGCTCTTTTCGGAATGTTCCGCCAGAAAAATTTCCGATGTCGCCCCTCCGCCGATGCGGGAAACGATTCTGTATTCAGGAACCGGCATACCACAGCTCTTCCGAATTTGCGCACAGTGTTTCGAGTTGTTTGTTTTCACACAAAAAAGAAGCAGGGAAAGCCCTGCTTCTCAGATTCAATTTCAGTAAACGGGAGCCTATTTCATTCCCATCGGCTTCTGGTTGTCTGAATCGTCATCAACATCCTTATTGTTGTTCGTCGGGGAGTCAACCAGTTTTTTCTTCATTTTTTCGATAAGTTTGGTGAAACCTTTTTTCAGAATAATGCGGTTGAACTGCGATTTATAGTTTTCAAGCAGCGAAACATCGTCGATCACCATGTCGAATACCACCCAGCGGTTGTTCTTTTTAATCATTTTGTACTGGATTTTAGCGAAGTAATCGCCCGACTTCAGTTTGTGACGCACAATGGTGCAGTCGGCTTCATTGACTTCCGGAAACCACATGACTTCGTAGCTGGCCTTTGAAGCGGCCTTGAGCAGATAATTTTTTTCGATAAGCGATTGCAGCGTAACCAGAAAATCCTGCAATTCCATCGGGTTTTTGCCTGCCCAGTGTTCGGCCAGTGCGCGGCGTCCGAGTTCTTCGAAATCGAAAAGCGTGTTGATTTCGACCCGCAGCTTGTTTTCTTTGGCAGTATGCTCAGGCGTGCCTTTGACGGTCTTGACGGAAATGATCTGGCGCACCACGCCTTCTTTTTTCTTCATCAGTTCCAGCGCTTCACCGGCCTGAGCCGATGCGGAGAAAGCGCATGTCAAAGCCAGAATCAACATCAGCGTCGTAAAAACGGAAATGCTTTTCATTCCAGTTCCTCTTCTTCATCGTCATTGTCGAGTGTTTCGGACGCACCTTCAATATTCTTATTTTCCGACGGAAGGTTGTTTCCCTCCTCCAGATATGCCGCAGCCAGCAGGTCGAGTTCGCACTTGGCCAGAAGAGCTTTCTGAACAGCACTGTAGTAATTCAACTGCGTCTGGAAGTATGTTGAAAGGGCATCCATTATATTGTCCGGGTCGTGAATGCCCAGGCTGTAATCCATGAGAGCCGCCGTAACCCATTTTTTGCCGGTTTTGAAGCTGCGTTTGCGTATCTCAGCCTGACGAGCGGCGGTGATGAGTTTTTCGACCGCCTGCTTGAGTTCAAGCGCCATGCCTTCTTCGAGGTATTCCCGGCTGCTGTCGAAACGAGCTTTTTCGTATTCGGCCTGACGGTGTCTGGCGATCTGCAACGGGATATCGAATTTGTACTGCAAACCCAGATAACCTGAAAAGCTGTTTTTATTGTAGGGATCGTTGAAGAACGGGTTGCGGATATCCTGAATTTCGGAGGCGACGCGATAATCGTACACCAGTCTCAGGAAAAAATCG
>JAKQSH010000091.1 GCA_029570245.1 Deltaproteobacteria bacterium
AGTACACGCGCGAAACGGCGCCATATGCAGACTACATCGGAGCGTTCAAGGCGGAAAAAGGCAATCCATCGACGGTGGATGCCGCACTGAGACTCAACGCGCTGGCGAAATTGTATTCCGCAATGAAACCGGAAGCCGGGAGTGAAACCGACAGACTTTACAAAAGAGCTTTCGTTATCGGCGCGCGTTTTCTGCTGGAGCAACAGTTCACTCCGATTTCCGCCTTCTTCTTCCCCAACTGGAAAACAGCCAATGGCGCATTCAAGCGTGACATCATTCTTAACAACGTCGATGCCGATCAGACGGCGCGCGCAGTTGAAGCACTTATCGCCGTTGAGGATGCCATGGGTAAAGAGATTGCAAAGATTATAGAAGAAAATCGCGAGGCGCTGACAAAGTGAACAATACTGGCAGAACTAAACTGGCGGAACTTAAAACCGAAGCTCCGGATGCATTCCGAGCTACAGTTGTCGGACGCATAATGGCGCTGTCTCAGGCCACTTTTACGCTCGAAGACCAGACCGAACGCCGCACTTTCCATTATTCGGGCGAAGAAAACGGCAAAGGTCGCCTGCGGGTGGGAGACATAGTTCAGGTCGAAGTCGTTTTTTCTTCCGGTTGCTGGCGCATGGAAAATTTCACCGTGCTTGCTCCGTGCATGCTGGATGGCGCAAGACTTGAACACTGGCTCAAACTATGGAACAGACACAGCGACGGAAAACGACGCCGCCTGGAAACCCGCGCAAGGGCCATCAAACTTATCCGGAATTTCTTCGAGCACCTGGGATTTCTGGAAGTAGAAACTCCATCGCTTGTAAAATGCGCCGGAATGGAACCGCATCTTTTCGGCTTCGAAAGCGACTGGGTCGGACCGGACAACAGCTTCACGCGTCATTATCACATGCCCACTTCACCCGAATTTCACATGAAGCAGCTGCTGATGCTGGGCTACGAAAAAATATTCCAGCTGGCGCGCTCGTATCGCAACCGGGAATATTCACCAACTCATCAGCCGGAATTCATAATGCTCGAATGGTATCGGGCTTACGCCCCATATGAAAAGCTGATGGATGACATGGAGCATCTGGCGTATTTTCTACAGAAAGAAATAAACGGTTCGCCGGTTCTGAAATACCACGGCTGCGAAATTGACCTGACGCCCCCCTGGAACAGAATTTCCGTCAAAGAAATATTCCAGAAAAAACTGAACATCGACCTTTCGATAGTACAGAACGGAGCCGATCTGGTGCAGCAGGCAAGCGCGGCGGGATATCGCTATCTGAACGGCGACGAAAATTTCGAAGACGCGTTTTTCAAGCTGTTTCTTACGGAAATCGAACTGAAACTGGGCTGGGATAAACCCTGCATTCTTTACGATTACCCGTTTGAAATGGCCGCCCTTTCGCGCCGCAAGCCCGGCGACAAACGTTTCTGTGAACGCTTCGAAGCCTATATTGCCGGAATAGAGCTGGCAAACGCCTTTGGAGAGCTGAACAACGCCAGAGAGCAACGCAAGCGTTTTGAAGAAATGGCCCGCGAGAAAAAAGCAATATACGGTTATGAATACGCTCCCGATCCCGATTTCCTGGAAGGTCTGGAATTCGGCATGCCGCCGTCTTCGGGCATAGCCCTCGGCGTCGAACGCCTCATAATGCTGATACTGGGAGAAAAATCCATCAACGAACTGATAGCTTTTCCGCACATGTCACCGCTGGAAGAGGAGCTTGAAGACTGATGGGCTGGAGCAGCTTCGATATTCAACCGCAGGTAGTGTCGATTCTGCGGCGTGCAATGAACAGCGGACGCACCGGACACGCCTACATTTTCTCCGGCCTGGCCGGCACCGGCAAGCTTGAAGCTGCAATCCGTCTGGCGATGTCGCTCAACTGCGAAACAATGCGGGACGGAGATCACTGCGAACAGTGCCGCAGCTGCTCAATGATATGGAAAGGTTCGAATCCGGCGGAAAACAACTATCCTGACCTGCTGCACCTGGTGCCGGGCGAATGGGAAAAGCAGAAATCATATACAATAGTCATGGACGCAGTACGCGCCATGTCGGCATCAATTAAGAGCGCGCCGATTTCAGCCAGACGGCGCATGGTTATAATTCACGACGCAGACGTAATGAACGAAGACTCTCAGAACGCCTTTTTAAAAACTCTCGAAGAACCGCTGGAAGGTCTGCGGACAACTTTTGTACTGTTGACTACGCGCCCGGACAAACTTCTGCCCACTATCCGTTCTCGTTGCCAGGAAATAAAATTCCGGCGCATCGCACCGGAAAGGATAAAGGCGATGCTGAGTTCGGAATACGAAATCCCCGGAGAAGGCGCGGCTATTCTTGCGGCACTGTCCGACGGAAGCATGGGCAAAGCGCGCGAACTGGCCAAAGGCGATCTGCTGAACGAACGTCGCGAATGGTTGCAGGCTCTGGATGCGGCATACGGCGGAGATGCAGAAACGGCAATGAAACTGGCAGAAGAAATAGGCTCCAGCCGCGAAACGTTTGAACGCTTTCTCGAATTTCTGCTGCTCTGGCACCGCGACCTTCTGGCATATGCCGGAGCAGGAGAAGACGGTCACATCATAAACCTGGACATGCTGGAAACGCTCAGACGCCAGACCGGAATTCTTTCGCAACAGACCGTGATGACCCAGATGGAGAAAGTTCAGGAAATGCTGGACTATCTGCCGGTAAACATTCGCGGCGACCTGGCGCTGCTGGATTTTTTCGCACCGCTGCTTAATCGCCGTAAAAACCGCTGATTGTTTCTCACTCACCGCCGGAAGAATAAGCCTGCTTTCTGAAATACAGGAAAAGAGTCTGAAAAATGGAGAATATCGGCACAGCCAGAAGCGCGCCGAAAAGCCCGAAGGTGTGTTCTCCGGCCACCAGCGCAAAAACCACCCACACCGGATGAATTTTTGCAGAATTGCCGATGATTTTAGGATTAAGAATATTGGCTTCGATAAGATGAATAATGATGATCCACAGCAGCACGGCAATACCCAGTCCGAAAGATTGTGTAAGCGCTATTCCTACTGCAGGGATGGAACTGATGATGGTTCCGAATATCGGAATCAGCGACAGAACAGCCGCCAGCACGGCCAGAATACTGGCGTATTTAACGCCCAACAAAATAAGGCCTATACCCGTCAGGGTGCCGTTTACCAGACATATCACAAGCTGCCCGCGAATGACGCCGCCCAGGCCGGTGTTGACACCTTTGAGTATTTCATCGTATTCGCTGCGATACTGAACCGGAATCAGCGAACGGAAAAAACCGGTGACGCGCGGAATGTCAGAAAGCAGGAACGCCGCAATCATAAGAGTCAGCACCAGCGTCATTACGGAGCCGATGATTCTTTTCACAAGGCTCTGACCGAGATTGAATGCCTGCAGTATATAAGCCTCTGAGCGAGTCAGAAGGTTGTCGAGGTAATCGTTTATGCTTTTATCCAGCTCAAAAGCCGGAGCCGAATTCTCTACACCATTTTCAAAAGATTTAACCGGCTTCAGTCGGTAATGGCCTTCTCCCACAACCTGAACGTCAAGCTCCATCCCTTCTTTAAGCAGCACCAGTTCGCCCATAACAGGTTGCGGATGCACAGATTCGGCCTCATGCGCGCTGCGTCTGTTCTGCTCCGCCATTGTTTTTCTTTTTGATGCTCTCGTCTGAGGAGCTGCAGCATCATCGTCAGAAGCATCCTGCGCAACGAGCGCTAAAGAACCAACAGGCGAATTTTCGGCTTCATGCGCCACAGTTGCATCAACATCTTCAATTTCCTGAAGAGGATCATGCACAGTCGGCTTGTCTTCGAGAGGCGAGCGAAGATTTTCGAGCCAGTTGTTCAAGCGTTCGTTTGCCGCAGGAAGATATTCCTGAGAAACGGTTCGGAAAAACTGCGGAGTTTCTTCCACCAGATTCTTGAGTTCTCCGCTGAAACGCGGCAGTGCGACCAGAGAAAATCCGTATATAAGCAGACCGCTGCCGACATATATCAGAACAACCGCAGTCCAGCGCGGCAGATTGAATTTGCCGAGTCTGATTTCGTGCAGACGATTGACTACCGGGGAAAGAATGTATGCGATTACAATCGCCAGGATAAACGGAAGCAGAACTTCTCTTACAGCAACAACAAAAACCAGGAAGAGAAGGAAAAGAAATATAAGAATCATCAGATGCCCAAGCCCGCCACGCAGCATGGTTCTTAAAAGCGTCCTCAGAAAGTTCCCGCTGTCCTTATCTGTCCCGGTGGAAAAAAATGAAGTGATTGAACGCTGGCGCAGATAAGACTCCGTATCTTTGCGATTTTCGGAATCAGCAGACTGTTGACCAGACGTATCGGCAGCGCCGGCAGGCGTTTGTTCAATCGCATCTTTCCCGCTGTTTTCAGCC
>JAKQSH010000093.1 GCA_029570245.1 Deltaproteobacteria bacterium
TGCTGGCAGGACTGTTGAATTCCATAGAAGGAATCTGTGTTGAAAGGCAGCCGGAAATAAACATGGTTTTCTTCAGAAACAAAAGCAGGAAAATCTCTGATGCAAAGCTGTTCCGTGCGCTCAGTCGCAGAAATATCCTGACTTACCCGCCGGAGGCCGGTGAATTCAGATTTGTAACACATTATGGAATCGGCGAGGAAGACATCCGTTTTGTGGCCGAGGCGATTTCTGCGATAATGTCCGGTAATAAATAAGAATACCGAACTTTTCAGTCGCAGTCGTTCCGTTTTTTCATGCCTTTCCTGACTCTGTTTGAATAAAGCGGCAGAATCAGCAGCAGCGTCAGTGCGCCGCTTATCCATAACGGCATTGCGTAGCCTCTGACTTCTCCCAGCGGGCTGTAAACGAGCGAGCCGACTATCATCCCCAGCATTGTAGTCATATTCATAAGCCCGGTATTGCCGCCGCGCCGCTCAAGCTTGAATAGCCTGAATATCCCTATGTAAAAAAGTGCGAAAATCAGGGCGTCGCCCACGCCGTGAACGATTCTGAACGTAAACGACAGCCACACCGGATGAAATATCATGCCGATATGCCCGATTCCTGATGCCGCAAGGCCGATTACCGCGTAATGCCAGAGCGAAGTTTCGGGCTTGTATTTGGACGCGACATAGGCGAAAGTCAGCGCCATTGTTAAATATTCGCCGCCGGTGTACAGCCCGATCCCGGTAAAGTCCAGTTTAAGGTCTTCGCGCAGAAAGAGTCCGTAGCAGGTCATTTCTGCGCCCCAGTGGGTGGAAAACATGAATGTCCATGCCGCAAAAAACAACACTGTCGGATTCGAGAAATCGGCTTTGTAATCAGAAAGTCTCACCTTTGAAAGCGGTCTGGCTTCAAGACCTTTTGCCACAAAAAGCAGCATGAATATAAAAGCTCCGGCCAGATAAAGTGTGATTTCAAAATCAAGAAGTTTTATAAGGAAGCCGACGGTTATTGTTCCGCAGAATGCGCCGAAGAAACGCCATGTAAGATACCAGCCCAGGCTTGATGCGGTTTTTTCGCCTTTCTCGTTTTTCAGCACATATACGTCGATGCTCAGACGCAACATCATGTTTGCGGAATTCCATACGAAAAATATCAGCAGGTAGAGCGGATAAAATTTTACGGTGCCCATCAGGAAAAAAAAGGCCGATTGTACAATAAGACTGCCGACTATGAGCGTCCGACTGCTGATGCGATCGTTTCCCATGCCCGCAGGGAATGTAACCAGAACGCCGGTTATGGCCTGAATCGAAAACAATACGCCTATCTGGCTGCCTGTAAAGCCAAGTTTTTCTTTGAAAAAAACCGCCAGGAAAAATGATGTTACCGATGTCGCGAACAGATGCAGAGCGATCAGCAGCCAGGCACGCTGCTCTTTTCTGTTGTCGGCAATTTCGGAAATCATCGGTGTTGTCGCAGAGTTCATTGCATTTTCCAGTCAAAAACATACAAATGAAGCGATTATGCGCATTTCACAGGAATATTCAAGTTGTTAGAAAGGAACATGTGCTTAAAAGCGGAACTTACTATTCTCGTGGCTTTTTATTTCATGCCCTGTTTTTCAAGAATTTCTTTAAGTCTGGGCGGCTCCCAGTTGGGGGATTTAATCAATTTGCCGATTTCATTAACTTTATAGCCGTCGCGGAATTTAGTCATGTTGGAGCGTTGAATCTCGCGGTAGCATTCGCCGATGTCTATTCCCAGCGCGTTGCACATGCCGTAAACCACATAAAGCAGGTCGCCAAGTGCGTCGGCGCATTCAACCAGATCGGTCTGTGTGTTTTTCTGGAAACCATTTTCTGTGAAACTGCATCCGGCGGCCTGAACCAGTTCGTCGAATTCTTCGCGGATCAGATTAAGATGCAGTTCGAGTTCTTCAACGGGAATGTCAGTAGGAAATTCTCTGACGTTCTGTTTTGAATGCACACCTCTGGCCCTGGCCTCGTCTCCGACGCGACGCATGAACTCGGCGTTGTCGTTCTGATTCGGGTCGCTCCATACCGGCATCTTTCATCTCCCTTGACTGGTTTTTTCGACTGCGTCAATATAATAAATATAACCTGCGTTAAACTAGCTTTTTCGGTGGTATAGAGCAAGTGTATTTTTTTTATTTGATGTTTGATTGATGATTGTGCCGGATGTATAATCTAAAAAACATACCTTGCTTTACGAGCCTGAAATCCAGAATTGTTAAGAACAGAGATTCTTGAAATAAGAAGGTGAATTTTTATGGATGACGACAGACTGAGCTACATTCAGAAGCAGATGGAAGAATGCGCTCGCAGGCGTGTAACCCGCGAACCCGGTACTCACAACTGCTTCGAAATGATAAAAAGCGAAATTCTTCTGCTGTGTTCGGCATATGAAGAACGGCTTTCTCAGCAGTCCCGACTGCTTGAAATCACAAATGCCATAAATTCAGGCTTTACACTTGAGCAGACGCTTGATCTGATCTTCGAGAAGTTCGACTCGTTGATTCCATACGATCGTATCGGTTTCTCGCTTCTCGAAGATGAAGGCCGCAAGTTGGTGGTTCACTGGTCCCGGTCTCGCGCAGAAAAGGTTTATCTTCGTGCCGGTTATTCAAGACCAATGGCAGGGAGCAGTCTGCAGATTATTCTTGAAAACGGCAAGCCACGAATAATTAACGATCTTGAGGAATACCTGCTGCATCATCCCGACTCGGATTCGACAATTGCCATTGTAAAAGAAGGCATACGTTCCAGCCTTACCTGTCCGCTTGTCGCAGAAGGTAAGAAAATCGGTTTTCTTTTCTTTTCCAGTATGAAGCCGGGTACGTACAAGGACATCCATGTTGATGTCTTCCTGCAGATTGCGGCTCAGATTTCCATGATTATCGAAAAAAGCCGCATGGCTCAGGAATTGATAAATCTGAACCAGCTGAAGAATAAATTTCTGGGGATCGCCGCTCACGACCTGCGCAGCCCGATTTCCGTTTTCAGAAGTTATCTTTCTCTTTTCCGCAACGGATATCTTGGCCCGGTAAGCGAAAAACAGGAAGATATATTCCGTAAAATGGATAAGGGGGCCGCATCCATGCTGGCGCTTATCGACAACGTACTGGACATCAGCGCCATCGAATCCGGCAACCTTAACCTTAACAAAAAGCGGCTGAACCTGCGTGATTTTCTGCTGGAAACATACGAAAACAACAGCCTGCTGGCTCAGGGAAAATCAATCACTCTCAATCTTGAAATGGATGACGGCCTGCCGGAAGTTGAGTTCGACACGGCCCGTATGACGCAGGTTCTGAACAATCTTGTTTCCAATGCCTTGAAATTTTCCCATCCCGGAACGTCGATCACCATGAGTGCTCGTCTGGCCGGAAGTGAAATTCATATTGCCGTTAAAGATCAGGGGCAGGGTATTCCGGCGGAAGAGCGTTCGAAGCTGTTTAACGCTTTTACAAAAACCAGTGTAAAACCGACATCCGGCGAAAAGAGCACCGGATTGGGGCTGGCTATAGTCAAGAAAATGGTAGAAGCTCACGGCGGCAGGATATGGGTGGAAAGTGAGGTGGGGCATGGCTCCACCTTCACTTTCTCTCTCCCGGTATCCTGATTGGATTGTGCGTACTTATTCGCCTTCCCCGTCTTCCGACTGGGCATCGGAAGGAGTTTCGGCGCTGGTGTGTTTGTTGAGAATGGCGGTGAACGTCGTACCTACATCCGGTTCCGATTCAACGCTTACATCGCCTTTGTAGAGGTTGCTCAGACGCTTGAGAATGGAAAGTCCAAGACCGCTGCCTGAAATGTTCTGGGTCTTTTTGTTCTTGATGCGCACAAATTCTCCGAAGAGGCGAGAAACTTCCTCTTTCGTCATGCCTATGCCGGTGTCTTTGACCGCAATTTTCACAGTTTCGCCCATGTCTGTGATGTCAATGAACACCTTGCCTCCATCACGGTTGTATTTGACGGCATTAGACACCATGTTGTTCATTATTATTTCGATCTCTCCGGGGTCTGCGATCATCATCAATTTTTCCGGCGCGTTCAGATTGATCTCAACCTGTTTTTCTTTTGCCGCCGGAGAGGCCGTCTCAATGGACATTCTGACCGGCTCCAGTATGTCTATTTCGGACAGAGAGCGTTTCTTCTGACCGGACTCAATGCGTGTCAGGTCCAGAAGGTCGAAAATCAGCTTACGCATGCCGACCAGCCGGAACTGCATACGATCGACCATCTGGTTGTAGTTTTCCGGGTTGTTCAGTACGGCGGGCTCCTTCATAATATTCAGGTAGCCTTCGATGGCGGCCAGTGGAGCTTTGAGTTCGTGCGATACCACGGAAATAAGCTGGAAGCGCATCTGCTTTTTTTCCTGAGCCAGCTTTTTTGCGTGATGCTTAAGCACAAGATGTTTTGCCGCTTTGGAAATCAGGCTTTTCAGCTCTTCCGGCGTAAACGGTTTGGCCAGAAAATCGTAAGCTCCGCGTCGAGTTGCGCTGACTGCGGTTTCAATCGAAGCGTAGGCCGTAACCATTATTGTTAGAATATCAAGCTTCTGTTCATTCAGTTTTTCGAGCACTTCAAGCCCATGCAAACCCGGCAGCTTGTGGTCGAGCAGCAGAATGTCCGGCCTCTGAGCAGCTATTTTTTCGAGGGCGATTTCTCCGGTTTCCGCGTCGTCGAATTCGAAACTCACGGTTTCGTTGATGTCCGACACTTCCACCTGAAAATTGCGCAACGCACGCAGCACTCCGAAGCGCATGCCCGCCTCATCGTCAACCACCAGGACTCTCAAGTGCTCCATTTAATTCAACCTCTGTTAAGCAGCTTTTGGACTTCCTTCAACAGCTGTTCCGATCTTACCGGCTTGTCCATGAGGATGTCG
>JAKQSH010000109.1 GCA_029570245.1 Deltaproteobacteria bacterium
GTTTTCCGCCGCGATACAGCCTTTGTAACTGGCGTGTCATGGTTCTTTCTGATGGTTTTTCCGCTTCTGTTCACCATTGTCGGAACACATTATGTTTACAGCGCCACGCCCGGCGGCGCACTTGCGGTTGCGGCACTTTTACGAAAGGCAATGCTGCGCCCTCTGCTGTGGAAGAAGGTTTTCGCAGGTACGGCGGCGGCGTATATGTTCTGCTTCTGGAGTTTCTCTTCCATGTTCAACAGCGCATGGTATTCCTTTCTGCCGCAGGCAAATGAAATAATCCTGAAAAATCTGAAGAAAACAGTACCCGCTCTCGAAGACCGCCAGGGGCGCCCGTACCGCAAAATTTACATTTTCAATGCGTGGTCCATGATTCATCACATGGGGTATCTGGTGCGCCTGGAATACGGCAGACTGGATATTCCTGTTCGCATCCTTACCATAGACCCAGAATATTTCCCGAAAGACCTCGAAATGCCGCCCACCCCTCAGACCGCCTGGCTTGCCGGAATGCTGGCGCCATTGCGCAGCGAAAGGCGTATCGACTACAAGCTGGTGGATAAAAATACAATCGACGTAATCAGACGCGAAAGAGGCATGTTCAACACCATGCTCGAAAGAAAGGTTCTGCTTGATGCCGGAATGATTAAAGCCGGTAAAACATGGTTACTTGACACTGAACTGGGCCCCCGGAACTCATACTCGGCGCGCATAGAAGAAAACCTTCCATCCGGCCTGCCTGCACGCATAAGGTTCCGTTTCGAGCATCCGCTTGACGATCCCGGTACTCTGTTTCTGTTGCAACAGGGTTCACATTTCATCAGGATGGATTTTGGAAACGGCTTCCCAGAAAGAGCTCAAAGAGCCAGATAAAGCATGTTTTTGTTGAAGATACCGCAATGATGGGTTATTATCCGCCCGTTCAGATTGCAGTACAGGACAGCAATAACATGAATTTTATTGAAATATTAGCAATAGCCGTGGCGCTTGCCATCGACGCTTTCGCAGTGGCAATGGCAACAGCCTGCTGCATGAAAAGGGTTCACTATCGCCATTGGTTGCGCATGTCGTCCAGCTTCGGCATCTTTCAGACAGGAATGACGCTTGCCGGCTGGCTGGCAGGACTGAGCGTGCGCAGCCTGATTGAGTCATTCGATCACTGGCTGGCTTTCGGATTGCTGCTGTTTGTCGCAATAAAAATGATCGTGGAATCCAGAAAACCTGAAGAGTGCAACATAGAAGCCAAAGACCCCACCAGAGGATTAAATCTGCTGCTGCTGTCTGTTGCAACAAGCATCGACGCTCTGGCCGTCGGGTTGAGCCTGTCGCTTCTGAATGTTCCGATACTGGTTCCGGCGCTTATAATCGGCATTGTCGCCTTTATTCTGACATTTGCAGGAATGCAGCTTGGCGTCCGCGCGGGGAGCCGTCTTAATCTGGGCGCCAGAGCCGAATTGGCAGGAGCCTTCGTTCTGCTGCTGATCGCTCTCAGGATTCTGCACGATCACGGAGTTTTCGCAACAATATCCGTGTAGTAACAACACACATTAACTGAAAATATTCAGTTAAATTAATAGATTACTAAACCAACCGGATATGTTATGATATCATTGTTCATGAAACTGGGGATTTTTAACAGGAATAAACATAGTCTGACGAAGAGAGGTTTTTCAATGTCATTCAAGTGCAATATTTACCTTGTGGCAACTCTGTTATTCCTCATGTTCGCATCGCTTAAGTGCTCATCAAGCGATGTTCAGAATCTGGGAGCAAACGACGGCGATTCCGACAGCGACGAACCGGCTTTTCACGTTGAAGACGGCGATGGTTCCGAAATCGAACCCTGCGAGGCGGGCGACCTTAAATGTGCGGACGCTACCGCAATTCTGATCTGCGATGAAAACGGCAAATGGCAATACTCCTCTTCCTGCCCGGAAGGGGAAGAATGCTGGGCAGGTCGTTGCTTTGTGCCGGTTGACGGAGATGAAACTTCCGATGGCGATGAAACTGTTGACGGCGACGATACTGTCGATGGCGATGAAGCCGTTGACGGCGACGAGATTGTCGATGGTGATGAAATTGTTGACGGCGATGATATCGCCGATGGCGACGAAAAACTCTGCGGCAGCAATATGGACTGCCCATGGGGATTTGAATGTGTTCCCGAAGCGGGCGGCGATGGCTGCGTTGACCGCAACGAGTGTTTCGAAGATGCCGACTGCCCGGAAGGCTCGGCCTGTGTGGAAACCGTTCACTGGAACATCTGCCGCTCCACCAGCGACGACTGTGCTGTTGACATGGATTGCGGTTTCGGGTTCGCCTGCCAGGAAAATCCTGAAGGCGACATGATCTGCGTCGAGATGAACGAATGCTCCTCCGATAATGACTGCGAAGGAGAAAAAATCTGCGTTACCAGCGGTAACTGGAAGGTCTGCGCTTTCGAGAATGCCGGAGAGTGCCGGAAAAACGAAGACTGCCCCTTCCATTACCTCTGCGACACCGAAAACGGCGGAGTCTGCAGCTATGCCTCAACCTGTGTCACCGATGCAGACTGTCAGGCATGGGAATCCTGCCAGGTTGAAGACAACTGGAAGCAGTGCAACTTCAACATCTCCAAAACGTGTTCGTCAGACGCGGATTGCGGCATCGGCGAATACTGCGATACTGTTCTCGGCTCATACGGACTCTGCAAATCAAAAAATGAATGTTCCAGCGACGAAGAATGCGGCGAATATCAGATTTGCCAGTTCAACGACGAATATTATGAATGCATCGAAGAAATTCCATGCAACAGCGACAACGACTGCCGCCAGGGCTACAAATGCGTTCAGGCCAGTCCAAGAAATTACTGCGAATATGCGAATCAGTGTACCACCGACACTGATTGCGCCGTATACGAAACCTGTCAGATGCAGGGCAACTATACGGTATGTAAATTCACCTTCAGCGCGCCATGCACCAGCGACGACGGCTGCGCAGATGACGAATACTGCGACCTTACGCTGGGTCCACTGGGAGTCTGCCGCACCAGAAGTCAGTGTTTCGTTGACGCCGACTGCGACGAGGGGCTGGTGTGTCAGAGTAACGGCACATATAACGAGTGCGTCCCGGCCACCACTCAGCAGTGCTGGTTCGATTTCCAGTGCCCGGAAGACTGGCGCTGTGTCGAAGGCGCCTGCAAGCCGACCTATGAAGGCATGTGCGAAAACGTCGAAGGTCAGTGGACAGTGCTTATTCCCAACCCAAGCTGCCTGCTTATCAGTATGGGGTCACAGTTTGAATTCATCCCCACCGACGGATGCAACGGAAAAGTCAAGCCGCTGAATCTGGCGTGGGAGCTCGGCAATTTCACCGAAACATCCACAGGGCACTACGACGTGACCTTCGCGCTTTTCCTGCAGTGCACTGCCGACGTGACGCTGAGCACGCTGATGACTCTGAACTGCCCGATGAATTGCGACAACATCCAGCTGACGCGTCTGACAACGAAGTAACAGAAGTATCCGATAGCATAAAAAAGGCAGAGAGAAATCTCTGCCGTTTTTTTTTATTGTACCGGCAATTCTGAGGCATCCTTGTTTGCAGCTGCCATAAAACAAATGCGCGCCCGCAGGGCGCGCATTGCAATCGGGATTATCACGACACCTGTCAGTATCAGAACGGTAGAGCCTGGCGTTGCTCTTTTTTGATCGCTCCGGCGCTCAGCATGGCATCGGCTATGTGCGTCTGGCGCTTTTTAATAAAGGCGCTGTTCGTATTAGGACCGTAGCGGCGCGGATTGACTGTTATTGACGCCAGACGGATGGCTTCCTCAAGCGAAAGCTTCGAGCAGGATTTGTTGAAGTAAGTCCACGAGGCCGACTCGCAGCCGTACACATGGCTGCCCCATTCGATGTAGTTAAGGTAAAGCTCGAAAATCCGCGTTTTATCCAGACGCCACTCTATGAGCAGAGTCAGAAGAAGCTCCACAAGTTTCCGTGAAATCGTACGGGAAGTGTTGAGATACAGGTTCTTGACAAGTTGCTGTGTAATTGTTGATGCGCCGCGTTTAAAGCGTCCGGCCTTGAGATTTGCCTTTACCGCTTCGCCCAGTTCGTAGAAATCGACACCAGAATGCTCGAAGAAAGTGCCGTCCTCGCCGATACGCACCGCTTCGCGCAGATAAGGCGATATGGCTCGATATGGAACGATTTTCTGGCGCTTCTTCAGCTTGACTTTGCGCTCGCGGTACTCGTTTTCGCGCGCGACCATCAGCGCCGAGGCTTCAGGATTGGCGTGCTTCAACTTCCAGACATCGACGACATGCATCAAGCCCGGTCCGATCGAAACGAGCAGATAAAGCATGAAAAGCATAAGACTTAAAATTACGGCTCTGCGCAGCCAGCGAAAGAAGAACCTCATATCAGACAGTTATACTCCCGTACTTATTTTGCAAGCACTTTGGCGAACACACCGGCATAACTCTGCAGAAAGTAAATGCTGCCGACGGAAACGCCTTCGCCGCTGATTTCTCCATACATTTCGGTCTTTATTTCGATGGCGTTGTTCATCCACGTAAGTAAGTTGTCTCCCACTCCGAATCCCACAGCCTGAATAAAGCCCTTTTCGATGGTAAACTCTCCATCGTCGGACATTTTGCAGTATAGCTTGTCGTTTGCACCATACATTGCAACAATGATTTCGGTTGAAGGATTATCTCCCCCTTCCCACTGCAATACGAGGTCCTGAGTGGTGTCAAGCGTAATAGTGCTGAACTGCCATTGCGGATCGGGAGTAATGGCCGGAGAGGTAAGTACAAACTTGGCAGGAACCGTCAGACTGCCCGAAAATGCGCCCAATCCCTGCGCGGCATCGCCTTCCCCGCGAATTTCGTAAGTGGTATCGAAGCCGATTTCAGACACCTGGCCGTCTCCCTGACCGTCCATGGTGTACGCGCCGGACTGACCGGCATTATAAAGGAACGTCGCCGTACCGCCGGGGAACCCGTCAACTTCAATAGGGCCGACATCCATAAGGCTGTCGAGAGGTGTAGTACAAACTTTATTTTCAGGATCGCAAACCTGTTCATCGGCGCAATCGGCATCGCTGCCGCACGTTGCCGGACCTATGTCACCCCACGTGCTGGCCAGAACACAGGTGTCGATCGGAAAGTCATACTCGTCTTTCGGATTGTAGTCCTCCCGCACCGCAGTATGAATATCACCGACAGCAAGATTAATGGCCTGCCCCATCGTTTCCAGATAGCTGATTATGAATTCGATGGTTATTCCGGGGTTTTCCGGGTCGAACTCGCCGCTGTCTTCTTTGGCAGCTTCGACGTCATCATCTTCTTCTGCAATTTCAGGCTCAAGCTCTTCATCCGTTTCGACTTCAATTTCATCATCACCGTCTTCTTGGCTGCCGCAATAGCCGGCCAGAACGGCACTGTCTCTTTCCGCACATTGCAGAATGCCGACGCATTCGGATTCGGAGTTGATGCAGTTCATCACACAGCCTTCGCCGGCTTCCAGATCGGCGGCGCACTCTGCCACAAAAGCTGCGGTATCGACGATATCAGTTTTGCAGTCAGCCAGTTTCTGACAGAGTTTTTCGTAAGATGATTGCTGCTGCTGATCGCCGTCTTCTTCGGCTTGCTCGCTCTCTCCGCAAGCGACAGAAAGTGCTGAAAAAATGATTAGAAACAGAATACCGAACAGACGGTTCTCTAATTTTTTACCTTCACCAGCGGACATTGCAGCATTCTCCATTAGAAAAAGGTTAACAACAATTGAACAAAATATCATCGGCGCGTAAAAACTCAAATATTTTCAGCGACAACAGCAAATATGACGTGTAATCGGACAATTCAGAAAGACAGACGTACAGCTCCGTCAAATATGAACTTTCTTTTCAGATGCGTTTCCAGTATAATACACTAAATTTATTGCGTCCCAGGAACCTTGAAGGAAGAGCGATGAAAAATCTTGTTTCAGCATTTTGCGTGATGTTCGTTTTACTGGCGGCCTCCGCCGCACATTCGCAGGTCGTGCTGAAAGAGAAAATCAGCCGTGCATCAGAAGAAACCAGCCTGGCGCGCCCGATGGCTCTGGGAGAGGCTTATACCGCCATAGCCGAAGGCTGCGGCGGACTGGTTTACAATCCCGCCGGAATGTCAAGCAAAGTGGCCTACTCCATCATGGCCGCATCGCAGTTCAAACCCACCGGCGGAGAAATGTCTTTTACCGGTTCAATCGTCGATTCTGCCACAACGGTACTCGCGGCGGGACTTATGTATACATTTCAGCAGTACGATTACTGGCAATTCTGGAATGACGATGATCTGGCATGGCTCGGTGCGCATCCGATTTACGCCGATGAAGGTCTGGATGTCGAAACCAACTACGAAAACGCAGACGAAGTCACCGGCTACCGCCGCATGTTCGGACAGTTCAAAGACGGTCTGGTAAGGCGGCATGTGGCGCGCTTGGCTCTGGGCGGCGCCATTACTCCGAACGTACATATGGGTGCACTGGTCAAATACATGTACGCAGACCGCCCCAACCGTCACAATGTCAATTCGGCAAACATCGACCTGGGGATGCTCTTCACAACAGATTTCGGTCTGCGCGTCGGAGTGGCGGGATACAACCTCATCAACTCTGCATATGTCAACTGGCCGCTGCGCTTCGCCGTCGGCGTCGGATACTCCATAACCGACGAACTCTACATCGACTACGACCAGGTGCTGGTAATCAACGCCTACAAAGAACGTCTGCCGGACGATCTCAAATACACCTACGACTATGACGATGTCGATCCGGCCTATCGTTTCGGAATCGAATACATCGCCGTTCGCGTGTTTTCCATGCGCGCCGGATACCAGTACGACGACGTTATGTCGCAGCATTTCGTATCCGGCGGCATCGCATACATCCACGAATCCTTTACTATCGGAGCATCCTACAATCAGGCGCTCCCCGACTATGATGACCGCCTTATGGGTGTCGAGTTCGAATTCAGACTCTAAGCCGAAGTGAAGAAGTTAAAAAACACCCTTATATATTGTACGGTAAGAATCGCACTTTTTCTGTACATGCGTTTCGGTTTTGTACTTGTCGCTGTGTTGCCTTTTTTCGCCGCACAAACAGTATGGTTCGCCGCCAGAAATGAAAAACGTCTGGCTATTGGAAATCTGCAACGAGTTCTGACATTCGACGACGAAAAAAAAGCCGGACAGATTGCAAAGCGGATGTGTGCTCATCTGGCGCGTTCGCTTTTCGAATGCCTGGAACTCTGGCGCGGCGCACCTGTACTCAATAATGTGGATTTTGCACCCGGCAGCCGCGAATCCCTGGAAAATGCGC
>JAKQSH010000113.1 GCA_029570245.1 Deltaproteobacteria bacterium
GTCCGCACCGGCTTTAAATATGAACAATGGGACGATAAAAACCGCGTTCTGCGCGAAGCCGGGTTCAAACTCAACGACGCCAGACTGGGGTTCAGGGGAGCACTTGACGGTTATGAGATAAACGATCACTGGAAACTGAACTTCGATTACATCCTCACCGGAATTTTCGTCGGAAGCGCAAAGGTTGCCGACGTTTACGGAAGCCTCGAAATATACAACTACTGGTTCAGCCCACGTCTCAGGCTGGGCGTTATGAAAGTCCCGTTTCTGGCCAGTGAAATGGAACCTGACTCCGAATTGATTTTTTACGACCGTCCTCAGTATGCGCTGCCGTATGGCTCCAGCTACCTAACCAACATTGCGAAAATAGGCCTCGAACGCCACGCCGGTCCATCTCTGCGTTTCGGATTTTTCGACAATATGCTGACTTTAAGTGGTGGTGCTTACACTTATCTGTCAAAACCCAAGGAAGAAAACTGGGAGACGACGGTGTTTGCCGTAAGAACTGAATTCGATTCGAAAACACTGATTCACGAAAAAGCCAGAATCCGCCTTGGAGGCGGCTATTACAAACAGGAAAAAATGCCGCTGATCTTCGAAAACGGACGCTACGCGTTTTCATCGGACGCTCGCGTTGATCTGTGGGGCGCCTTTGTGGGTGCCGAATGGGCGCTGCAGATAATGGACGACGGCATCAACAAAGACGAATACAAACGCCTTAACTATAAAAACAACATTACACGAGCGATGGGCTATCAACTCTATGCGGGATATTCATTTCCCAAACGCTGGCTGGAAATGGCATTCCGCTACCAGTGGTTTGATCCGGACGACACAAACCTGCTGCTGCCGCTGCCCGAATCTGCAAACCAGGCGCGGCGCTGGTTTACCGGTGTAATCAGTTACTGGCCGATAAATCTGGTGCGTCTGATGCTGCAATACACGCATAAGATGGAACTCGAAGCCGAAGCCACCAGTGAGTATACGGCGGATGAACTGAAAGATATCGACAATGACGAAGTTGTTTTCCAGTTGCAGGTTGCTCTGTAGCATAAAGGAGAAACTGAATATGAAAAATATACTTACATGCCTGCTTATACTGCTGTTTATCTGTGTTTCTTTCAATGCATTCGCTGCGATCAAAAAAGGCCCGTATATCCAGAGCACCAGCAAAACAGAAGTAGTAATAGTGTGGCAGACAGACGGCATCAGCGACGGAACTCTGAACTGGGGAACGGATGAAAAGCTCGGAACCGAAATAAAGGTTCAGGCAGGAGAAATGCACAAAGCGGTGATCAGCGGACTGAGCGCCGACACAACCTACTACTATCAGGTGACAAGCGATGGTGCGACCAGCGACACATACAGTTTTGTAACAGCGCCTCAGCCCTGGACACCGTTCAGATTTATTGCCTTCGGAGACTCACGCAGCGGTTATACCGACCATCGCCGATTAGCCGAAGCCATGTTACAGGAAGCGCCGGACCTTTATTTCAACAGCGGTGATATTTCATGCACAGGAACGGATGAAGTCTGCTGGCAGAATCATTTCGATATCGAGAAAGAGCTGATGGCAAGTACCTATATGTTGCCGACCATCGGCAACCACGACACCAACGGCTCTGACGTGTCCAACTACCAGAAATTTTTCGCACCTCCGCCCAACGGACTGGACGATCTTGAAGGACGCTTTTATTATCAGGACTGGGGCAACACCCGTTTTATCGTTCTGGATTACACAATAGGATTCCCTCCAGGCAGCGTACAGTCAGACTGGATGCTCGAAGCAATTCAGGAAGCATACGACAGCAAAGATATTCTGCACATCTTCATCATCGTCCATGAAGGACCATATACTGCTAAAGCCGGACGTAGCGGCAACGCAAACCTGCGCAACCTGATGGGAACATTCAAAGATATGGGAGTGACCTGCATCTTCTCCGGACACGATCATCATTATTACCGTGGCGAATCCGACAACGGCGTCAATTTTCTTGTGACCGGCGGAGGAGGGGCTGGGCTTTACGACTGCGACATGACACAGGACTGGGGTGTTCGCAACATCATTTGCGAGAAAACTTATCATTATGTAGTATTCGACGTAAACGGCCCGGACATTTCTGCCGTGGCAATTACATCCAACGGCGAAGAACTGGAGCGTTTTACCTGGAAAAGCGAAAAGATTCCTCCAGACTACAGCGACATTCCCGATGGTGATGAAGCTAACGACATCGACGGAGACGCAATTGTTCCGCCCGATGGAGATGACGGCGGCAATGGAGGCAATCCCACAGACGGCAACAACGAAGAAGAACAATACAACCCTGATTTCGGATTCGCCGGATGTTCTTCCGGCGGAGGACTTTCCGTATTCGCCTTAATTCTGTTCGGTGCGGCCTTAATCGCAATTTCGAGAAGAAACCGCAAACATGATGGCACGAATTCAAATAACCAATAACGAGACAGGATTGCCGCAAATGAAGTTCAGTTTTGTCTGTGTCGTAACTTTCCCGATTCTGCTTGCGCTGATGGTATTTCTGTCGGCCTGCGAAAAAAACGAAAAACTCTCCATGGTTGACGGAGACGGCGACGGGCCTGAAACTTCAATCGACGGAGACAGCGACGGAGAACTTATAGAAGACGATCCTTATGTGAAGGTTGAACTGCTGCACAAATGGCATAATCCGCAAAATAGTTTTCTTTCACATGGCTCTGATTCACTGCTCTGGTCAGTATCGAGCGCCGGCATCATCGTCCTCGACATTTCCGGCACCCCGGACGACGAAAGCGACGATGTTGTTCTTTCTCATAACGAGCTTACTCTTGCCGGCTGGCCGACAGATTCTGTAATCGCAGCCTGTGCAGACGGCAGCGGCGCACTCTGGATTGCAACGCAGAACGGCTATTTCCTGTTTTCATACGGCGCAGATATCTCCGATACTTCCGACGATACACTGATTGCCGGCAATATGGAAGGCCAGGACGCGATTGCAGATATAAAACGGCTTTTCTGTCGCAGCGATGCCGCCGGCGTCTGGATTTCTACTGGCGCGGGCTTCGTGGCAGTCGATGAATCAGCCGATCCAGCCGATGCTGCAAAATGGCAGCGCAACAGTTTCATCGGCAGCAACAACATCATGTCGCTCAGCCCGTATGCGGCCTCCTTCGACGGCTCACAGTGGTTATGGATGAGCGTTTTTGAAGGCGACGCGCTCAAGCTGTATGCGGTTGACACGGCGAGCGTAAAGAACAGCGGAGACACCGGAATAAATCTCATAACTCCGGGCTTTGCCGACTCGGTTCAGATTTCATTCCTGGCTGTCGATTCAAACAAAGGCTTGTGGATCATAAACGGGACAAAGACGTTTTATTTTAAACATGGCGGAACAACAGGCGACACCAGCGACGATGAATGGATTGAACTGCTGGCAGGAACCGAACTCGAATTGACAGCTCTGTTCCCCGCCGAATCCGGCCTGGCTTTCGGAGTCAAGGGAGACACAGACTTTTACCGCCTCGATGCTAACAATGTTGCGATCAGAAAAATGGCGGATGCCGGATTCAACACAGAGAATTCAGTAAAATCAATGGTGTCGCAAAGCGACCTGGGTTTGTGGTATAGCAGCGAAGGCGATTTCGGACTGATAAGCTATGCCAACGACCCCGCCGATGCGGCCTGGACTCTGAAGCGTTACACTGCCGTCGGCGGAGTTCCATCAAACAACCTGAGCGGATTTACGCATAAAGGCGATGCTGTTTACCTGGGAGGACCGACAGGAGTAACACGCATTGAATACGAAACCGGTGCTGATGTCGCCGATTTCTCATTCAAATCCTGGCTGCTGGAAATTCCTGACAACCCGGCGCCTTTCAGTACGGAAGTGCTTACAGCCATCGAAGACGGTGTTCTGGTCGGAGGACTGAAACCGGCTTTCATCAGCAACAGCGGAGAAGCAAGCGTATGGGATTCTACCTCCAGCCCGGCCAATATATACTTCATAAGCGCAAACCAGGGAGACTACTTGTGGATGGGCTCAGGCCAGACAGTCGCCGGTGTAATGGTTCCGTGGTTCAACATTTACTACACCGGAGGCAGTTACAAAAAGACTTCAGACGACAAGGTCTCCACATACAGCAACGAATATTTCGGAGGACTTGAAGCCGGTCCGATCAACGATGTTGATTTCATAGGCGACAACGCTGCGCTTTTCGCCAACGATCTTGGGCTGTTCGGAATCGAATTCGGCGAAGACAGGCTGGATACGGAAGACCTTACAGTCAGCGTCGGCTTGCTTGGTGAAGCTAAAAGCATCCGCTCCATTACAAGCGCCGGTGATGGCGGCTTCTGGATCGGCAGTCTGCGCGATGGACTTTCGTACCTGGACACCAAAGGCACGGCAACCGGAGACGACGACGAGTTCCTGCATTACGAAAATGTGAAAATGAAGTCGTATGTGCCGGAGCTTGACGACGACGGGCGCCTGTACTATCTGGTTGACGAAGGCATAATGGTACACGATCCGATGGGGACACCGCTTGACGACAGCGACGATATGGGAGTCATAGTCACTCTCGGTTACGAGCAGAAACCGTCCTTCTCTATCGACGGCAGAGGCGGCATTTGGTTCGCGCTGCAGAACGGCAGCGGCATTTATTATGCCCGCCTAAGCGATGGAGAACTAAAACCCTGGGCCGAAATTCGACCGGAAGAATCGGCAGAATAAGCCATCAGCTCCTGTAATCACACAAAAAAGAATCCGCGCCCTTCGGGCGCGGATTCTTTTTTGTGAGGAACAATCGAAAATTACCTGATAATATCCGAATCAGCCTGCGCCTTCTGAGCAGGATCGCCTATTATCGAGAAAAGAAAAGTCATTTTCATTATGTATTCGCGTGCTGCGTCGCTCTTACCCTTACCCATGCCGTGCCCGGCGCCGCTGTCGCGGTGGAACAGTATCGGGGCGTTCGAGGCACTGGCGGCCTGCAATGCTGCGATGAATTTAGCGGTATGCACCCAGTGGACGCGCGTGTCGGTGTCGGCGGTGTGTCCGTATACAGCTGGATATTTAACGCCTTTTATTATCTGATGATACGGCGAATATCCGAGCAGGAAGCCGGTGTCCGTATAGTTGTCAGCCGAACCGTATTCGCCCGTCCATAATTCGCCCGGCGGAAATTTGTGATAGCGAATCATGTCGTACAAGCCTACCGAACCGACACCGGCGGCGAACAGATAAGGAACGCTTGTCACCATCGCCCCGACCAGCAGGCCGCCGTTCGAACCGCCCTCAATCGCCAGACGTTCGGGTCGGGTATATCCCTGTTTGTGCAGAAAACGCATGGCGTATTCGAAATCTTTAAAAACCTGAAATTTCCTGTCAAGCATTCCGGCCTGATGCCAGTCTTCGCCGTATTCTCCTCCGCCTCGGATTCCAGCAACGGCGTATACGCCACCGCGCTCAAGCCAGGTCATGGCGCGTCGTGAAAAATAAGGCGTCATGCTCTGTTGGAAACCGCCATAACCATAAAGCAGAGTCGGATTGTCGCCATCCAGTACGATGCGGTTTTTATGAATGATAAAGATGTTGACCATCGTTCCATCATAGGATGGATATTGAGACTGCTGAACGACATAATCTTCCGGCTGGATGTCGGAGGTGATTTTCAGAGTCAATTGAGAGGCTATTTCGCCGCCTGAAACGTTCTCGAGGTCGGCCTTGTACACGGTGGAAGGATAGAAAAACGACGTGAATGAATACGCTATCAGGTTGGATTCCGACTCTCCCGCGAAACCGTCTATCATACCGAATGTCGGCAACGCGACATTGCCCAGCGCCTGCCCTTTCATATCGTATACTTCCAGTTTCGCAGCCACGTTTTCGAGACGATTCACAACAATGCGATCTTTGACAATCTGGAAGAACTCAACCGGCCAGTCACCCTCTGGAATTACGGTTTGCCAGTCGCCCGGTTCCGCCGGAACAGTTGGAATAGACACCAGTTTCCACTTGGGAGCGTTCATGTTTGTAAGCGAGTATATTTTTCCTCCTCGCACTTCAAGGCCGTTCAGCATCGCGCCCAGGTCGTAATACAGATAACGCAGACGTTTTGTCAGCAGATCATAAACATACAGATCGCAGTCGGTCCAGCCATGATATTCGACAACAGCCAGCATGTCGCCTTCCTGCGACAGACGCAGGCTGGTCCAGTCGGTCGGATTGCGTTTTTCCCCGAAAATCAGTTCGTCACTCTGCCAGTCGGTTCCAATTTTATGAAAATACGCCCTGCGGTTGTACCGGTCGCCTTCCGGGTAACGCGTATAAAAGAATCCGCTTTTATCCGGCAGCCATTCCAGAGAAGTATGGCGGGTATTGGGAATTATGTCGTCCAGAATCCTGTTGGAATTCACATCCATAATGTGCAGCACACTGTCTTCAGAACCGTTTTTAGACAGTCCGTAAGCCAGCAGACGCCCGTCCCGAGATGGATAAAACCAATCCAGACTGGTTTTCTTTTCGGGGTCGATGGCGTTGAGGTCGATAAGTACACGCTCAACGTCGCCGGAAAGCAGCATCAGATTCGGCTGCTCAAGCTCGGCATCGTCACGTTTGAGATAGAAATAACGACCGCCGGCCACCGTAAGCGACGTTATAAAGCCGATATTGAAATACTTGCGGATACTCTCTTCCAGACCGTCGTAATAATAATTGTACAGATATGTGTCGGTGTATGAATTCTGCGCCTTCACCCAGTCATCGGCTGCACCTTCCGTTTCCATCCAACGGTAAGGATCGGCGACACGATAGCCATTGATTATGTCAACCCGTTGCGGATCGGAATGTGTCTGCGGGTACTCGCGCGGAGCTGTCCACAATTCGCGAATAATCTGTTCGCGCGTTTTCTCGGCGGCACACGAAAGCATGGACACAAACGAAATCACAATCAGCATAAGACCTGCATATTTCACAAACAACTTGTTCATGGCTAAAACATCCTTCAGTCTTTCTCTTCGCAACATCATATATGCGGAGATGCAAATGTAAATATATTCTTTATACGGCACCGGCGTAAAAAAAGGCCGGGACTGTTCCAGGTCTTTTTCGTTTCGGATTCGTTACTGAAAATACTTAAGGAACATCCTCACCCACACCATATTCGGAATATGTGGCACCGTAAGTGTTGTCGCCGTCGTGGTGGCCGGAGGAATCAATGCAGATATCGGTGTCGCTGAAGTCGTCCATGTGCCACAGGCCGGTTGTCAAGGCATCGTTTGTGAAATGCATCTGTGGAGTATAAGTGGTGCCCTCATAACGCGCCACTTTGCTTATGCGCACTTCGTCGATGTACCCTTTAAAACCGTAGCTGTTGTATAAATTACCGAGGCAGCCGATTTCAAGCAGGTCCTGTTGATAAGATGAGGGAGTCATCCAGCCGATGCTGTTTGAATAATGCCTGGCGCGCGCACCGTTGACATACAGGTCCATGCGGGAATCCGCCCAGACCGCCGCGACATGATTCCATTCGCCTACATTTATTACACCGTGCGCGTTTAGATAATGCTGACTTGATTCGCCGACCATGGCGAAGAAACGGATATCGTTTTTGAGGTTTTCGCCGAGATAGGCGTAATCATAAGGAAAATCTTCGCACACAGCGAAAAGATACGCGCCATGCGGCCATGTGTCCCATTTTTCGGCAATGGTGTTGCCCGAATTCACACAATTGCCGGAAAGCTGCGTCGGCAGTATCCAGGCTTCGATTGTGAATTCGGCGTTCGGATCGTACATGCGGTCAAGGTCTTCAATGAGCATTTTGTCCTGACCGTCGAAATACAGCGACCAGCCGTCGGCGCATTCGCCGGTCTGAGGGTCGCAGTACACGCCCTCGCCACAATCCTGATAATGCTCCCACAGACCATCGTCATTGCATATTTCCACTGAATGCGAATCGTCAGCACACTGAGTTTCACCCGGAGTGCAGGCTTCGCATACACCGGAAGTACAGTTTGGAGCGGAGGCCGGACAGCTTTCGACAAAAACCCAGTCGTTGCCGGATGCGGTTTTGCGGCATTCATAAAGATCGTTTTCCTGTTGTCCCTGCGAAACGTCTCCGCACCTTGTGTCTCCGACACGACAATTGACGCATTCGCCGTTCTGGCAGAACGGTTTGTCGCCCGGACAGGGGTCAATCTGCCAGATGCCGTTTTCATCACAGACCTGATGAGAAAGGCCGTCGCAGCGATAAGAATTGGGCACGCATTCAGTACATTGCAGCACGCCGCCTATTTCGGCACACATCCATTCCACACCTTCGCAGTCCGTTTCAATCGTCCACTCTCCGCTGCTGCATTCGTATATCGCCCAGTCGCCGGAACCGTCTTCACTGCACACCAGTTCGCCTTCGGTCTGGCAGTTTTCACAACCACCTTCTCCGCAGGAACCGTTAGGTCCTATGCAATACTGGCTGTCCCACATGCCATCGGAACCGCACTTGAACCACCAGTTGCCCTGACAATACTCCGAATCTGGAACACACTCCACGCAGCCCTTGCCGATTATGCACAGCGGAGCGTCGTCTTCACACTGTTCCAGCAATTCCCAGTCGCCTTCCGAATTGCAGAACTGATATTCGCCTTCAATGCAACGCACGCTGTCAGGCTGGCAACCATCGCTGCAACCCATTACCGGATCGCAGACCTGACTGCCTTCGCAGTTGTCGTCATCAGCGTTGTATACACAACCGATGTTTTCCACACACTCATCCTCGGTACAATCGACAGTATCGGCGCATATTACCGGAGTTGCCACACACTGCCCTGCCTGGCAGGCGTCGTTCTCGGTACATATGTTACCGTCATCGCATACGCTGTTGTCGTCAAGGTTGCTCCAGGCATCGGTGCTTTGCGATGGAATACAGGCCTGACAGTCGTTGCCGCCTTTAAGTGTGTTTTCAGAAAAGCAGGCGCTCTGAATCAGACAGTAACCAGCCTTGAGTTCGAACACACACTGCGAGCCGTCATAGCTGTCGTCCGTACAGGGCAGGTGATCATCACAGCGAACCTGATCTTCTTCAGAGTCGCCGTCCTGCTGCTCATCTCCATCAGCCGAAGCATCGCCATCCGCTTCGACCGAATCTCCGTCAAGGCTGCCGTCATCGGCATCACCATCTACAGAAACGCATTTGCCGTCGTCACAGATGTATCCGTCGCCGCAATCGTAATCGCTGTCACAGCCGGATTCGTCGCCACCCTGACCGCTGTATTCTTCACAGTAACCGGATTCCGGGTTGCACCACAATCCAGAAGGACAGTCGTTGCTGGTAAGACAGACAATAGGACCGCTGTCGGAGTCGCCGCCCTGTTCTCCGGCGGAACCGTTATCGCAGGCAATAAGAGCAAGACACAACAGCGCATTCAAGAGAACTGATAGAAAAACATCTTTTACTCTCATGTAAACACCCCGTAAAAAGAGACTCGAACTTTTTTACCTATATCAGTTGCGCTGGAATGTCAAAAATATCTGCTTACGCATTGATTTTAAAGGAGATTCGCGCGTAATGGAATCTGGAGATTCTGCGCCGTAGAATAAAAAGCCGCTGCTCATCAGAAGAATGCCGGCGGCAATACGAAAAGAACCCATTATCTCTTATCTGGCGCAATCCGGCAGAGATTCGTCTGCGTCAACGTACAGGCAAGCTTCCGTTCTCTTCCGGGCATAGCCGTCAAGAATTTTCCAGACTTCATCCCCTTCTTCAACCTGAGTTATACTTACGCCGGACGGCAGATAGTCCTGCGGATTGAATGCGGCGTGTTTCTGAAGCGCCAATCTGTACACCGCGCCCTCGTCAATGGATTCAGGTCCGGCAAACGACCAGTCTTCACCCATTTCGTCGCGAACCCGGATAAGATCAGCGCCGCCGATTTCAGCGGTATAAAAACTGTTGAATCCGCTGCTTCCGGCAGGCTGTTTTTCTACCTGAAAGCTGTCGAGCATATCCTGCCTGCTCATTCCGCCCTCGTGCCACGCTTCCCATATTTCATCATTGTCAAGCAAAGCGGCGTCCGTATCCAGAATATAATTCACAGCCTTGCAGGTTATCGCGCCGACAGAAGGATAATCGTGATTGTTCTTCAGGTAGCCCTCAGGTTCGAAAGCGTCGGGTGCCCATTTTTCCATAATCTCCAGAAGCGTCTGCTGAAATTCGTCGTCAAGCGGCATGACTGTCGGCAGATTCATGTTCAGGCTGTATGTATGAGATGCTATTCTGCCGTGAACAGTGTCGATTTCAAGGTCAAGGCGGCCTGCGAAAATCCCGTCCGAGCCGGACTGCACGATAAGAGTGCCGTTAACGATTTCCGGTTCATACATTATGGTATGAGAATGCCCGCCAAGAATAACGTCGATTCCCGGAACCTGTTCTGCCAGAGCCTTGTCGTCCCCAAAACCAAGGTGGCTGACCATAACCAGAACATCAACAGAATCGCGATGCTCAGCAACAATGGCTCCGGCAACGGCGGCATAATCGTAATCGGTATGAAAATTACCTCCGGGGAAAAAATCACCGTCGTACTGCTGGTTTTTCTCGTTGTAGGGCTTGGAAGTCATACCGAAGAAACCGACTCTGGCGCAGCCGACCTGAAGTTCCGCATATTTCACGGCGCGGAAATCCGAAGGATTCTCACCGACGTATTCAGTGTTGCTCGCCAGTACTATTGATTCGGGATCGTCCACATAATCCAGAAGCTCTTTTTCGCCCCAGGCGAAATCATGGTTGCCGATAACACGCACATCGAATTTCATGGCCTTGACGATTTCAACAGTGGAATATCCTTCCGAAAGCTGCTCGGCGATTGAACCTTTTTCGTGATCGTCTCCGCCATTTGTAAAAACGGTAAATGGATTTTCGGTTTTTACCTGTTTGTAATATCCGACAATGCGGGAAACACTGCTGCCGTATTCATCCCCGGCGTACGTGCTGTATTCCGAATGAAGATCGTTGATATGCAAAAACGTAAGCTTCTGCGTCGGCAGACGATCATCGCAACCGGGCCATTTCATTCCGGCACTTTCTTCAGAATCTTCCGGTTTTTCCGTTTCCATCTCATCATCCCCGGAAGATTCCATCGCATCATCATCCACGTCACCATCCTCTGTGCCCTGTTCCGCCAGCTCCAGATTTTCAGAAGTTTCCGCATCATCCTCTGCGCTCGCGTCAATGTCGCCATCGCTTATGTTTTCGTCATCGGACTCATTATCCGAACACGCCGGAGACAGCAATCCGAAGACCAGAATCATTGCAGAAATCCAGGCGATAAACAGCTTGTTCATGGTGCAGTATTCCTTTCAGAAGTTATTAAACCCAAAGGAGCGGCTCCGAGTGCCGCATCATCTGCACTCAAATATACTCACCGGAATTTAAACAATTTTCGATTCCGATTAGATTTCAATTAGTTCTACAGAATTGTGAAGAGGCTGGATGCAGAACCACCGAAAATATGCATCTATGGCGTATTTCCGGCCTATTTTTGCGTGGAATAAAAATCGTCGCGGAAAAGTTCCATCATAATGTCGTCGCGCCACTCACCGTCGATGTAACGGTGCTCACGGTAGCGTCCGATTTCTTTGAATCCTATTTTTTCGTAACAGCGCCTGGCTCCGGGATTGTGAGAGAAAACGTTCAGACAGACTTTGCGCATATTCAGTGTCTTGAAAGCATAATCAATCAGAAGCCGCATGGCTTCACCGCCATAACCCAGACCGCGCCAGTCTTTATCTCCTATGAAAATGCCGATGAAACAATGCATATTGCGCTGGTCAATATCAAAAAGACTGCAACCGCCGATAAATGTAAGCGGCTCCTTAAGCCAGATTCCAACCGGAACCAGGTGTTCCGGTTTGGATTTGATGATTCCATCCAGAATCTCGTTTTCATCTTCAAGGCTGAGAACCCGGTGCATCATAAGCAGATTCGATGTTTCGCGGTCGTTAAGCCAGATGGAATACTGCATGGCGTGTTCGCGCCGCACAGGACAGAGGTAAATTCGTTCGCCTTCCAGAAATACTGGAAAATCTTTGGGTATGGACATCGTTTTCACCTCCATTAATACAACAGCCAATGCAGATGAATTTATCCCATTTTTATCCGGCAGGCAGTATTTTTTACAGACAGAACTTTTTTTCAGAATGTAAATAAACAGCAGGACTGACTGGGCCTTCAGGAAAAATCACAGCATTCTCAGCATGTTCAAGTATTAACAAACTCTTAAAAAATCAGCCGGAGAATGCAGAAAATAAACATGAAGCCTGCAGAACATCCGGCGTTACAGATGAAACGTTCACTGTTCACCGAGAAAACGCATATTTATGATATTTTTCCAGTGAACACCGCTGAATTTTCCAGTAATTTCAGTGGATGTATTCGAATGAGTATTTCCACTGCGTTCACGGGCAGTGAACAGTTATTGATTCAGTGAACACAATATGGCTTGCAAATGGAAATCATAATTGAGAAAATCCAAGCATGAAAAGAACGAGCCTCAACATTTACGAGTATACCGATTTCAGAGCATTCCTTAAGGATCGCATTGCTGAACTCAAATCGTCTGATACGCGTTACTCACTGCGTTTCCTG
>JAKQSH010000128.1 GCA_029570245.1 Deltaproteobacteria bacterium
CTTCGACTTCCTGATACTGGTAGCCGTCAACAATACGGTTGACGCCCATGTGAAATCGAAGCTGGAAGGCTGAGTAATCTACCGTCACTCCGCCGCCGTAGGTGTTGAGATTGTCCAGGGGCCAGTAGTCAAGCAGATAGATATCGTCTCCGCGCCACATGCGCGAACCGACCCACACGCTGACGTAGGGCAGGAATCCAGACGCTTCGGCGTAGAGATTGCGCACCGCTATGATCTGATCCGATTCGCCGGTGTAGTGAAACAGACCTTCCATAAGCGCCAGCGTGCTCAGAATTTTCACGTTGAAACCATCGTCTTTGACCATGCGATAGCCGAAATCGAGTTCGGCGTATGGACCTTCCATCAGGCGCGGCCCGTGGTGCACAACGTTGGAGGAATAACCGGGGTGGCCTTTGAAATCAGTACCCACAGGAACACGACCGTAACTGCCGAAATAAAAACCCTGCGGCGTGTTATCGGTGTCGTGGCCGGCTTCGATTCTGAATTTCCCACCGTCTTCTTTCCCGTTGGCGGATTCTTCTTTCTGGGCAGGCACACCATCGTTCGCAGTCGGCACGTCTGCGCTGTTGTCGTCGCCCGACCGATCAATTGACCTCTCGCTGTCAGCTTCGGCGGCTGATAAGACTCCACAGCAGATGACTCCGAAAAACAGCAGCGATAAAATTGAAAATAGCGTTTTTCTCATCACAATCCTTCTTCAATAGTATTTGAAATCAATATTTCGCGTTCGCAGAAGGCGTCGCCGCTGTAAAAAATCAGCGTATCGCTTCCGGCGAAAGCGGCTGTGTCGTAAACAAAATCGGCAAAACCCTGAAAATCGGTAATGGCTGCATCGCCGATGAATTTTCCCAGGCCGACACTGTATGCCATTATCGGCCAGTCTTTTTTGTTTCTATCGCCCACTTTAAGGAACACTTTCACGTTTACGCTGTCGTCAGGCGCGGCCTGCAGCGGATCGTCGTCGGATAAGACGCTGACTTTTGTCGGACAGCGTCCGTATTCAGGCATGTTGCCGCCCCATTGAATGGCGCAGTAGTGAGCAGTATGCAGTTGCGGCAGACCGGCTGCATCCTGATATTCGTCAAGCGCAGGAAAACCCAGTGCGGCGGCTGATTGCTCAAGATGCAACGGGGAAAGAGGATCGTCCGCCAGAACCGCTTCTATATCGACCGGCTCTATTTCCGAACTCAGAAGACGGCGTGCAGACTGCGGGCCGAGTTCGGCATTGATGCGATCTATCAGCAGGTTGGCGACTGCTGCGGCGCCCGTTGCCGTCGGATGATATCCGTCCAGCGAAAAGAATCCTTCAAAAAGATCGAAACCCAGCTGCTGACGGTTTCCGCTGCTGTCGGTGACTATCAGATCGGCTTCTTCGTTGTCTTCGATCAGCGTCGGAAGGTCGAGTCCCGACAAGTCTACGCGTGTCGTGGCTTTTGCGATGCCGTATATGAACCCGTAAAGATCGACAGAAAAGAAACGATCACCCAGACCTTTCTTGCGCAGAGCTTCGTTGGCCAGAATCACATTACGATTGATGGCGTCGTTTATCCAGATGCTTTCGTAGCGGGCCAGCTCGGAGTATTTGCGCGCCGGCAGAATGTTCAGCGGCGGTGCGTTGAGCACGAAAAGATACGGCGGAGAATCGAGCATATTCAGCGCATTGAAGAAACGACCCAGGCGAACTTCGATTTCCTCGCGACGCAGTGGGCCGCCTTCAAAATGCCCGGCATGTGTGCTGAATGCGAAGAATTCGAAGTCTGCAATAATGAATCCGGGTTTTCTTCGTAGAATCTCATCCATTATGCTTTCTTCATTTGCGTATGGTCTTACGAAACGTTCGAAAGCCGCAGCGCGCGAACCCAGGGCGACGCCGTCGATTTCGTCGCCAGCGGAAATGAAAGGAAGCGCCGGAAGAGCGGTTTCTCCCGGATGAATCCTGCGCGATGAGATGTCTTCTTTTCCAGACATGAACGGCTCAAGAGCTGCTGAGATGTCTTCGTCTCTCAGGTGTCCTGTTGCAGTGTCGATATCTTTCAGTTCGAACAGCGCAGGAAATCCTTCCGGTGTCGCAAGCGGCAGCGGCATGCAACTGTGAGTCCGGCGCGCCACATATGAGGCAATGGAAGTAAGTTGCGCTTCCTGGTACAGAGCGCCGTTGCGAGCTCCCGCCATCCATCCGCCGCCGATGGCCATGAATCCGTCGAAGATCGGCTCGCCTGCGGATTCGAACTCGAATATGTCCTCTGCCGAAATCTCTTCGTCGCCCGAACGCAGCACTATGGTCTGCGGGCCGGAAGCGCAATTCGGCAGAACCATGCAGCTCAGGGATTCTTTGTTTTCAACTCTGACGTTGATGCATGGCAATCCGCCAACCGTGATTTCCGTTTTTTCTGTGGCTTCGAAAGGCAGACCGGAAACTGTGATGCGCTCGTATGCAAAACGGCCCATTCTGTCGGGGCTGACAATCAACTCCGAGCCTTCGCCGTCGATATCTGCGGGCATGTCGCTTTCGGACAGATTGCGTTCGTAGGCGCAGGCGGCACATGTGCAGGTCAATGCGCAGACCAGCATTGCCCGCCAGGCTGCGGCAACGATGTTCAGGCTGTCAGAAAATAAGGTATTCAAAACTTCATTCTTCCGAAAGACAGACTCTTTTCATTCGCCCGAAGGGCGGCCCTTGCGCTTTTCGTATACGTCGCAGATTGCCGAAGCCAGCCGCCCGGAAACGCTGTTGCAGTCCAGCGCGTCGCGGCCTTCCATAACGCTCATTGCGATGCACGGCGAGCAGAAGCGGCGTTCGCCGCAGACCCCGCACTTGAGCATGTCCGACCAGCGGATGCTGCGCAGCGCCTTCATTTCGGGGTTGTTCCACCATATGTCGGCCAGTTCGCTTTCGCGGATGTTGCCCAGCGCCGGGTAAAGCATGCATGGCGCGACGTTGCCGTAAGCGTCGATGTGCAGTTCCTGTTCAGCAATGTTACAGATGCGGTCGTCCGGTTTCACGTCGCGCATTTCGAAAACCTGGCACAAGCCCTGATCGGGGCCGAACAGCACTTCGCGGATATCGTCGCGGCCCAGAAATTCCGCCAGAGCCTCGCGATCGAGGGCAAATTCCTGCGGATCACGCACGTTGTGTTCCGCAGGTATTATCTGCGGATCGAGCAGGCAGGTGCAGTGCATGGAGCGCGCCAGACGAACCACTTCCGGGACGTATTCGACGTTGAGCGTCATTACTGGCGTTTTGAAAATAACGTTGACGCCGTTGTCACGCAGCAGACGCACGGCGCACAGCGATTTTTCCAGGCTGCCGGTTCTGCCTGTGACGGCATCGTGAATTTCGGGGCGGACAGCGTAAATGGAAATTTCCACGCCGGAAACAGCCAGATCATAAAGACGCGAGGCGATGTCGCCGTCTATGTGATGCCCGGTGGTCAGTATCCGCGAGGCAAAGCGGTTTTCGCGCGCAGTGGCCAGAATGTATTCCCAGTCGCGGCGCAGAAATATCTCACCGCCGGTGAACGACAGCATCAGCACGCCCAGTTCGGCCAGCTGTTCCAGCAGATCGACCACCTCGTCGGCGCTGAGTTCTTCGTCCGCCGGACGGCGGTCGAGAAAACAATGGCGGCAGTCGAGATGACATTTGCGGGTCAGTTCTATCTGAGCCGCCAGCGGTCGGCGCTGTTTTATGGCGCGCGCCGCAATAGTCTGCATCAGTTGTCCGAAATCGTCTGTCATCTGCCTGTTCCCCCGATACGCGTATCAGTAAAGGCCCAGCTCCACCGGAGACATGGATGCGGCGCTGTCTGTGATTATTTTCTGGTCGTTCAGTTCCGAGAATGGAAAATGCTTCAAATCGGCCTGGCGTACGGCTTTTGCGCTGCTGTCGGTGAAATACAGCCGTCCGCGTCCGGGTTCGACTAGCAGGCTTTTTATCAGACCGTTCTGCGGTGTCTGAAAGACCGAAATGGTGCCCAGATTGGAACCGTTGACACCCCATACGGTTTCGCCGTAGCTTACACCCGAAACCGGTTTTACCACCACGAACACCCACTCGCCGTAAACCGCCAGTCGTTCCCCAAGCGGGCCGATGCTGATGAATTCGGCTGGCTTGCTGAATCCGGCTGAAAGCGCCGAGCCGTCCCATTCGAAGCCGGAAACACCGGAATACGTCTTGGGTGAAGCGTCGCCCGGATTTCCGCCGCATACCACCGCCAGTTGGTCGAGCTCTTCCATGTAGGCCAGATCGGTGCAGTTGTGTCTGCCGGAAATGGTATGTTCATAAATCACGCTGTCGCTGGCCGGATCAATCGCCAGCAGTTTCCCGTCGCCCCACTTTGCGCCGTCGGCACTGGTGTTTTCCAGAACCACCCAGATCAGGTTCCAGGCTGCCGCCATGCGGCGCGGATGAGCCTTGCACTGCACCCCGCCGACGTTGGAGGCGTAGGACCCGAGCGCAATCGCCCCCAGAGGCGAGGCTTCGGGCCAGCTGATTATGTATATGTCGTCGCCGGAATCCCATTCCACCCCCGGATTGTCGTCGAGGTTCGTTTCGTAGCGGCTGACGTAGGCACGTCCGTCTGAGAGCACCAGCATGTCCTGCGGGTTGAGATCGTACATCAGATTGCGCTGCCAGACGCTGTAATCCTTTGCCGTCGTAAAAGCCGTATAAACCGCGTTTTCGCGGTCAAGAACACCCATGCGGTTTCCGGGTAACGGATAAGATGGCAGCGTCAGATTGAGCGAAAGCGAAACGGCTGGTGAAAGATCGCTGAGGTTGCCGACAAAGGCTTCGCCGGCAAGACTGCCGTCAGCAATATTCACCGCCGACAGACTGATTTCGTCTGTGCCGTTGAAATTAACAACCAGCAGACCGGCTGGAGACGCAGGTATGAACCATTCAATTGGAGCTTCTTCTTCCGGCTCGATTTCCTCTTCAACTTCGAAGTCGCCGTCCTCTTCCATTTCGGCTTCTTCTTCCAACTCGGTTTCAGTTTCCGCTTCTACTTCGTTTTCGATTTCAGTTTCCGGCTCGTTTTCAGTTTCCGTCTCAAAATCGTCACTGTCTGTTTCGACGTTTTCTTCTTCCTTGTCGCTGTCGGAAGCTTCTTCCGTCTCTGATTCCGGTATTTCACTCTCGGAGTCGCCGTCGGGTTGAAGAGCTTCTTCGTCGGTGTCGGTTTCAGACTGTTCGTTTTCGTCGGAATCGCCGTCAGGTGTGCTTTCGGAGTCGCCGTCCATAATTTCTTCCTGATCGGACGACGTGCAGGCTGAAGTCCAAGCAAAACACAGCATAATCAGCAACATAAGAAAAGAATGGCGCATATTCATAATTGTTTCTCCATTGAAGAATCCTTTTTAGAATATAAAAGATTATACCAGATTCCTTAAAAGTAGAACACTTGCAATGAAAAAATTAATAATATATTGCCCATTGCGCTTTCCGTGATTGTGCTTTGCTTGACAGCATTAGCGGGTCTGGAATAAATTGACCTGGGTTGTCACTTGAATATACTCGGAACAAACGATGAGAATTTTCCCGTATTCAATATCTGCAATTTTTGCAATCCTGTTCGCCGTCGTCATGGGCGCATGTCAGCGCATAGACGTTGATGAGCATGAATACGACACTGTCACGCCGTATCTGCCCGACATTCCACCCGACCCGGAAGTCGTAACCGTTCCGCCCGAAAAGCCTGCAGAACAGAAAGCCGACGGCGATTCAGAGCGTGAAAGCGCCATATTGCCCGATAATGCTGTACTGACAGGCCCAGAAAATGACCGGATCAGAAAAGTTCTGGAAGAAGTCGATAAGCTTAATCTGCATATTATTCAGGAGTATCAGCAGAAAAAATCCGCCGATAAACAGGAATAGCGCCGGCAGAATTCATGGTGGAGTTTCCGGTCTGTGTTTTTCTCGGTCGAAGCGAAAAGTAAGCCAGGCAGCGGCCACAATGAGGAATCCGCCTGCAATGGAGTATGCATCCGGGATTTCGCCCCAAAGCGTAAATCCAAGAACTGCGGCAATTATTATCGTAAGGTAATTGTAAATGGCCACTTCTGCCGCCGGGGCGAAGCGATATGCCAGCGTCATTCCGAACTGGCCCAACGCTCCGCTGACGCCGATTCCGCCCAGCCAGAGCCACTGCGCGTCCTGCGGTATGGCAAAATCCAGGGCAATGAAAGGAATCATTCCCAGTACGGAAACGAGAGAAAAATAAAAAACAATAGTCTCGGCGTCTTCCCGCTGTCTCAGATGGCGGACTATGGTGTAGGCCGCGCCCGCCAGAAGCGCCGAAGCCAAGCCGGCCAGAACCGGCAGCATGTCGAGTTGAAAACGCGGTTTGATGATCAGCAGTACGCCGCCGAATGCGATAATCAGCGCGACGCTTTTCAGGGGCGTAAGCTTTTCACCGATGAATATCAGCGCAAACAGCGTGACAAAAAACGGAGAAAGATTGTTGAGCATTACGGCATCGGCCAGAATAAGATGGTCGATGGCATAGAAATACAACACCACCGCCACCAGCCCCATGACGGCTCTTCCGGTCAGCAGCAGACGATTGCCGGGCCTTCCGAATAAACTCCCGCGCCTGCGGATAAGAATGAGAAGGGCTATGTGCAGGGTAATAAGATTGCGGAAGAACACTTTCTCGTAAACCGGCAGATCACCGGCCAGTTTGACGAAAACGCCCATCGCCGCGAATCCGCAGGCTGCGATGCACATCAGAATTACTGCTTTTGTTCTGTTTTCCATGAAAACCGGAATTGCAGAAAGTTAAAAATCGGAATCGGCGGCCTTGTAGCCTGATTTCATCAGTGCTGCAACGCCTTCCGTTACAAGCACGCGCTCGAATTCATCGGCTGCTGAATTTTTGCCGGCTCGCGAACAGCGCATCGCCGCCTTTCGCAGACGCTGGTGCGCCAGTGCACTGAAAGAGAAAACCTGCTTCAGCGCGGGTTCGCCTGCAACGATGTGCGCCGGAAGCACAGCGGCGCGGGCCTCGCCTGATATCAACATTTTGACTGCGGCAGCCGAATTCCGCGCAATTCTGATGCGCGGCTGCATTATGCTGCGGATTTTCCAGTAGTCGAAAAGCTCAACGGCGCGCCGTCCGACCTCTTCGCGTTGTGCCGGTATTGCGACCGGATTGATTATCGGCTGCTGCAGGTCGCGGGCTTTGCGTATTGAAAACGTTTCATTCTTTCTGACCGCCAGAACGACATCTTCACTGATCCACAGCGCCGTCCGCCAGCCGCTGTTGGCGACACCTGCAGCCCTCAACGCTTTTTCCCGCTCTACGCCGATCAGAAAATCGCTGTTCGCCTCATGGAGCCATAGACTGCCGCTCTCGACGATATCAAGATTCACTTTTACCGAGTATCTGACGCTGAAGTCGTCCGACAGCTTTCTCAAAATTTCCGAGAATTCCGGCGCCACGCTCACAGTCAATGTTCCGTGATCGTTAGTTGTGTTCGGCTTGTCGCTGCATGCGG
>JAKQSH010000149.1 GCA_029570245.1 Deltaproteobacteria bacterium
CCGACATTGTTCAATTCCGCGCTCATGTAGTCCTGATCCAGTGTCATGCTGTGAGCATCTGGATCGGGAAACGTCGCGCCGTTGTCGTATGCGATGTAATCAATTCTTAAACCATTATACAGGATTTCGATTTCATCATCCGAATTGCCGAGAGCGAAACCGGTAGTTCCGTAAGCGTATCCAACTGTGACACCGCCGTTGGTTGCTGTATCGGCGCTCTGGCCGATAACAAGGTAACTGTGAGCAGCAACAATGACAGACGAGGATACAGTAAAGGTGTCAATTCCATCGTCTTTAAATGTCACGCCATTCAGGTCAATGCTGCCGTGGGTGGTGTTATAGATTTCAAACCACTCTTTCGGGGAATCTGACGATCCGCTGGGGTTGTTGAAAACCTCGGTAATAATCAGATCGCCATACGCCTGAGGAGGAGCGGAAAGTCCCCTGGTTTCGGCAGGAGAGAGAGCTCTGGCTTCGCTGACGTATTTCGGATTTATATCTTCTGAAGTCTCCGATCCGCAGGCAGACAGCACAAACGCGGACAGAAGCATCACCAACGCCGGCAGCCATGAATTCTTACTGTGTGACAGGCCGGCGGCAAGACAATATGTGTTTCTCATATCTGATCCTCCCTTGAGTTTTCTGAAAAAGCGATATCACGGAAATACTGCAACCGTTCGATTAGAATAACAAAAGTCAACCAGCATTATTAGCACCAAAAACCACCTGTCAGTCAACCGAAAACAGCAGGCTGAAGAAAATTTCATATTTCAAGTTTTACCTGTTTTCTGCACCTTGTTCTTCAGTCTTGCAAGGCGGTGTTCAAGATCAGCTTTTGTCTGCCTGTCGAGATTGTCAAGAGACAGGGCCTTATGCGTATACTCAACAGCAATTCCGGCGTTTTTACAGATGTGTTCGTGGTGTTTCGCGAGTTCGATATAAGCAAAAGGCAGATGGCCGAATGGCTTCAGCATCCACTCCCATAAATCCAGCGCCTCCGCCAGCCTCCCTTCCCTTTTCAACACTGTCGAAAGATCGCAACAGGCTTTAAAACACGCCTCGCCCTTCAGACGTTTGCGAATGGCTTCACGCAGGCAGTCTATCCCTAGCCCTGAATCACCGCGCTGAACAAAAAGCCTGCCGGCCTCGTATAGATCAGCGGCATGTTCAATGCAGTTCAGTGGATCGTTGAGTCTGTCGGTCAGCAACGGCAACAACGCTGTCATTGATACGATATCGTTAAGGTTGTGAGAAAACACCAGCCCCATGCGATCTTCCCAGACTCCGCGCAGAAAGCGAAAGTACAGACCGGGAATTTCGAATCCAGGCACGTCATTGTGACGCTCAAGACCAAGCAGGCGGCATTCCAGATTGCCCAGTGTACAGTCCGCCAGCCTTCGCCTGAAAATGCGGCGAATGGGATGAATCAGATCGAGATGCCCTTTTCCGATAAAAGGGGAAAGACGGCGATTCATCACATAACGGGCGTTAAGAAGCGGAATATCGAAGCTTTTTCCGTTGAAAGACACGATATACTGATAATTTTCAGCCAGTTGGGCCAGATGATCCAGCATCGCCGGTTCTTCCTCCAGCCTGCGAAGAAAATACTGATCCACCGTAAATTTTCCATCGCGCCAGTACCCGGCACCAACCATGAATGCCATTGTTCCTGACCCGCCCGCCAGTCCGGTTGTTTCCGTGTCGATATAAAGGGCTTTCTGCGCGTTGAAACCTACAAGCGACGCGTCGCGCATATAATGGGCCAGTTTTGAATAATCGCTGTCGAAGGCGTCGCCTATTCGCACCTGCCCCTGAACATGATTGATGTCGTACGAATCGCCGGCGATGAAAATTTCTAGGTCGCCGACCTGTTCGGTACGCCCAGAAATCATTTCAGCTACAGGTGGAGCTTTTACCGGACGCGGTTTCTCGCAGATAAGTTTTGTGGAACTTGTTGTAGTAGTGCTGATGATATTGCGAAGATTTTCAATACGACGGCGACGTTCCTCTTCAGGCGAAAAAGTCGGCGCAGCGGAAGAATATCCGCCATCCCGCATTCGTTTCAGTTTTTTTTCGATATCAGACATGAAAATTTCCGCCGTCTTTCAAATATATATTCATTATATGCATCAGGCGGACAAGTCAAAGAGTCAGAATTAAAATTGTCAGCGATACTTGAAATCATCAGCAATACCGGAGAGAAATTCACCAAGAATCCGGCGATAAGCTTCTCCGTCGTCGCGCCAGACAGTCGCATGTTCGCCATTTGCAATCCAAAGGCGCTGCAGCCCGCCATGAGCCGAGGCAATGGACGAAACAACTTCGGGCGGAGTACGCACGTCATTTTTTCCGACAACAAACAATATCGGCTTGTTCCTGCATTCGGCTGCGGCATCCAGAGCAGAAACATCTGAAGTACTGAAACCGGCGATAAAAGCCAGCAGTTCCGCAACCATCCAGGCAGCCGGACCGGCGATTCGCCCGAACATGAGTCGCCCATGCAGAACAAAGGTATTAGAGATTGAATCGTAAGGCGCTTCTGCAATAACAGCCTTTATCTTAGGCTCAATGGCAGCAGCCATAATACTTGAAGCCGCCCCCAGCGAAATTCCACATGCAACTATCAGCTTTTCTGCTCCTATTGCATTTGAAAGATAACGTGCAGCGGCGGCGACATCACGGCGTTCCATCCAGCCGTAAGTGGTATGTGCTTTGCCGGAAGAACCGTGATTGCGGAAATCGAACAGCAATACGCTCCAGCCGTTTTCAGCAAGAAACTCGGCCTGTTCCAGCATCATCATCCGGTTTGCAGCGACGCCATGTGCCAGAACGACTCCACCACGACAGGCGTCGGTAATGCGAATCCAGCCGGAAAGCGTCAAACCGTCGTCCGACGTGAATTCGACCGACGTAAAACGCGGCGGAGGAAGCGGAATATCGGAATGCATATCGCCGTCAACCCACAGCAACATGGAGATTTCAAAAACAGAGAAAATCAGAATCGCTAAAGAAAGCGTTACAACAATTAATAATTTCAGTCCGCGTTTTTTCGATTTCATCAGCAACCTGCAAAACGATTGAGCAAAATATTTCTATGTCTTGAATGGAAATGATAATCTTGTTGGCAACGCATTGAAAGCAATTATGCAATGAAAGATAAACTTACGGAAAACGACACATGCACCAGAGACGAAAGGCTTGAATTCGCATATTCGATAATGGCGGAAAAAGCCATCGCCGAAATTCTTGATGCCTTTGAATTTGAAGGAATTCAGGTTTCGCCGCTGAAAGGTGCACTTCTGCGCCGTGTTCTGTACGACAATCCGGCAGAACGCATAATGACGGATATCGACATTCTTGTGCGCAGACGTGATTTCCGTTATGCCGGAAAAATACTTGAAAAACTTGGAATGCGGCAGGATCGCAACGCAGAAATAGTCAATCATCCACGCGCATATTCACACAGTCATTACTACAAGAATGGATTTCCCCTTGTTGAGTTGCATCAGGCGGCTGCGCCGATGGCGCGGGAAAAGGACTTCGAAAACCTGGTGTTCTCCGGGCGGCACACAGCATACCCAACAGACCTTTTTCCGCAGAAATGCGTTAATCTTCCATCTCCAGAAGTCCAGCTGCTGATACTTGCACTGCATTTCAGAGAACATCACCTGCTCGTCGAAAAACACCAGATCGAAGATATTGGCAGATTGTGCAGACGCTTCGAAATCGACAGTTCAGAACTTGCGGAGAAAGCAGAGTTTTTTTCATGCAGTTTCGCATTATGGCTGCTGTTGCAAGCCTCCGGCGAACCCAGCGCCCTTGAAATATCAAATAAAATCGCAACGCCGATTCTGCGCAGTCTTGCGCATCCGCTGCTTTTCGATTCCGTACCCGGCGGCTATCATCTTAAGCACTCAAACACAGCCCCTCGATCAGTAACACTCGCGCTGCGTGGGCTGATTCACAGTGTTTATTCCCGCGACAGTCTGACTGAATCTGTGGTCGCACATCTGAGAATGCTGCTTTTCATGCTCAGGAACCGCATAAATTGAAATTTCTCACTTCGAATGCATGAAAAAAATGCATAATAGCGATTCAATTATGCTAGTGTATTTCCCTTCTTTGCTGATATGGAAGGTTTGACGACCATGAAAAATATATTTGCAGTCATATTCATAACCGTCCTGCTGATGTTTCTGGCAATTTTCCCGATCTCATGCGGAGATGGAGAAAAATTGCTTTGCCGGCCCGGCGAATACAAATGCGGCGGAATGGAAGGTACATTTGTTCTGTATTGCGACTCAGGCGGACAGCGCTGGGAAACATTGCGCGATTGCGCAGATGACAATCAGACCTGCATAGACGGCAGCTGCATCAATAATGAGTCAGATGGCGACACAGAAGCCGCCGAAGAGTCAGAAGATGATAACGGAAACGATAATAAGTCCTGCTCAGACGATGTCGATTGCAGCGAAGGCTACATCTGTGAAGACAAAATATGCCGCGAGGCACAAACAGTGCGTTATGATCTGGGAGGGGCAGATTCTCATCTGATTTTCCGCAATGATATCGGAACGTTCGATCTGTTCGACGCCACAGGCAGATTAGTAATCAAACAGGCTTACTCAGCGATAAAACTTAACGATACAGGAGAAGACGGGCTGCTTGTTTCCAGTCGTGACGATCTTGAACGCGAAACCACATTTACCGAAACTCACGATCACATCGGTGTTGTAAAACGGCTCGAAATAAAAATGGCCGCCACCGACGAAACGCCGGCTTTCATCTGGACAATCAATTATTATCCCGACGAGCAGTGCTACACATTCAGAATTAGAATCGAAAATGAAGGCGACGGGCAGACTCTTCTGGCGAAAGCCATTCCATTGAGAACCGATGCGAACGGAGGCGGATTGTTCCTCGGAAATGATCCGGCACAGCACCGCATTCTTGAAAACGGCTCTTATATCATGCTCGACACCGTGGTTGAAATCCGCCCCGGCGACGTAACACAGGATGCGTTCATGGCCAGCGCCGCCCCTGGCGACTATGAAGGAAACTCCGTATCCAGCTGGAATCACGCCGTATACGATCTTGAAAGCGGTCTTACATGGATAGCCGGCGGACTAAGTTTCAATTCAGCATCTACAGTCGTCGATCTTTCATACAACGAATCCGACGGTCTGCTTTCGCCTGACGGACGTCCGGGATTCGGACTTTTCGGATTCGAAATGGCTTACCTGCCCAATCCCAAACAGATTGAATCCGGCAAAAAATTCGACTCCGAAACGGTTTACATCAACCTTGCCGAGAAAAACCCATTCGACGGCCTGACTCATTACGCACGGATGATTAAAAAGGAAAACAGCATCGTACCCTGGCTTGAAGGCGGTAAAAACAGAAATCTGCCTAACGGCTGGAATTCATGGACAGGTTCAAGCTTCACCGGCGGCTTCGGAACCGATATAAACGAAGAATTGATCCTGCAATGCCTGGATATAATGGATGAAGAGTTCCACGACTGGGGCATCGACTATTTCCAGATAGACGACGGTTACCAGCTTGAATACGGTGACTGGGAATGGAAGAGCGACAAATTTCCAAACGGCCCGAACTACATTTTCGATAAAATCCGCGAAAAAGGTTTTAAGACCGGCCTGTGGATCGCCCCCTTCACACCTCGCCCTGAATCGAAGCTCTCTCAGGAGCACCCCGACTGGTTAGCCGATAAAACAGTTGAAGGCGCGCTGCTGGCGAAATCATACGATCTACTCGACCTGACCAACCCTGAAGTTAAAGACTGGTTGCACCAGCTGTTCCGTAAGCTGAAAAAAGAATGGAAACTCGACTGGGTAAAAGCCGATTTCATTTACTGGGCGCTGCTGGGCGAAAATTACTACGACGCCACAAAAACTCGCGAAGAAGCGTACAGAGCGGCACTTAATATCATCAGAGAAGAACTCGGACAGGACACGTTCCTGCTTACCATAGGTCCGGTAGGCATAAATTACGGAATCAGCAGCGGCCACCGTCTGACACAGGACAACGCCCCCATATGGGACTGGGAACCTGAACTTGACGCAACAGATAAAACACAGCATCAGGGATTCAAACCGACAGTACGAGTAACCGCCCGCCGATTCTTCCTCAACAATAACGTGTGGGTCAATCATCCTGATCTGCTGTTTTTCCGTTCAAACACCAACGACGACACATGGCCTCACATCACACTCAACGAAGCTCAGGCTTTTGCATCCTTCGTCGGACTATCCGGTGGCATAGTAAAAATCGGCGACCGTCTGCCGGACATGGATGCCGACGCAATAAACAGCGTACGCAAACTGCTTCCTGCCTATCCGCGCGCAGCTGTGCCAATTGATCTTTTCTACCGCGAATTCCCCGAAAAATGGAACCTCGATGTTTCGTACACAATGGGCGGATACGATGAGCATTGGAATGTCGTAGGGTTGTTCAACTGGGGCCGCAACTGGGACCTGACGACAAATCCCTACACGGAGATACCTGACAGTGACCAGGAAAAGCTGTTTGCAATAGACCCCGTCAGCGATCTTGGACGCCCGGAAGGCAACGAATATCTGGCTTTCGAATTCTGGACGGAAGAATTTCTCGGACGCTTCAGCGACAAACTGGAAATCAGCGTTCCGGCCCATTCGGCCCGCGTAATAGCCCTGCGTTCTCCAACCGGCAATCCGCAATTTCTGGGCTGGAACCGACAGATAAGCATGGGCGGTGCACTGCTTACCAAAGCCGACTACCTGCCGGACGACAATAAAATGGATGTGCTGGCAGATGTCGCAGCTCCGACACAAAAAGCGCCTTTCACATACAGAATGTACTTCTATGTTCCCACGGGCTTCGAATTCGATGAAATTGAATTCGTCGGAGGAGTGCAACCACTAAGCCGGAAAGCCTATATGAAATCGTCTGAGGTACTGGCGGTTGAGTTCGTACCGGGAGAAACCGGCTTCTGCAGATTCTGGCTGAAATTCAAAGATGCAGAAGAACAGGCAGAATAGACAAGCGCTTCATAATCTGAAACATAAAAAAAGAGCGATGCCGCAGGTATCGCTCTTTTTTTACTGACCTCACAGTCAGAATTTTTAAGTTATCGCTTCTTTGTTCCAAGTATTCTCATTGCTGCTCATGCACTCAATCTTCGCGGAACAGCGGTGCAGAGGCAAACAGCGAGCGACTTTCTCCGTCGTCTCTTCCGGCGCTGATTTCAAGACGTTTATCCCCGCTGAAAAAACCTACATATATTTCCATGCGCCCCTGGGCCAGCCTGTCGGCCACGCGACCTTTCCATACGTCTTTTACAATCTGACCTTTCTTCCAGCGTCCTGTCGGGTAACTGCCGTTAGCCGGCAGATGATCGCCTATCATGCGCCCGCCGCGCTCAACTTCCAGATGCAGAAAAATCTCCCAGTCGTCAACAATATCTTCAAGAGCTTCAAAGTACAACGTGATGGTAATCGGATCACCCACCTTGTAGGATTGCTTGTCAAGCTCGTAACCCACCAGTTTTATGCGATTGTTCCATGTGACATCCGCAGGCTCTGCCTGTACGGGTTTTTCTTTGAGAATATATTCTCCCTCGGAAACTTTCTGGGAAGGCAAAGGTTCGGTGGCGACAAGATACGTGGAAGGGTGTGAATTTTCGACTATATATAAATCCTTGCCGAATTTTTCTTTAACTTTCGAGCGCAATTTATTGTAATCGCTGCGCTCCACCATACAGAACAGTTTGCCGTCCTTTTTGAAGAAAGCGTCAAGTCTGGTCGGCCTGCGCGAGTCGATATAGAAATTGCGATTATTGAAATAATAGCTGGCGCTGCGGCGCTCCCATGAATGATATTCACAGATTGGTTCGTTGTTCACGGCCAGCTTCTGATATGTATCCCACAATATTTTCTGACTGAAGGTCTGTGTGACGCGCGGCACCAGCCAGTAATTGTTGACCCCGGCCAGAATAACCGCCAGCACGAAAAACAGCGCGAAGTTGTAGCCGGAAAAATGTCGCAGACGCGAAAGAGGATCATCCGGGTCGCGCTTGAGCACCCAGCGCTCAAAAGCCATACTTAACAATGGAAGGCCTATAACCACGCCCATTGGAATGAACGTTGCGTAATATAACGGATGCGGATTGATGCCAGTAGGCAGCGGACGCGAATAATAGTAAATCCAGAGGTGAATGAAATGCTTATAGTGCGTCATAAAATCTTTCGCGACCAGAATGAAAAGCAGAAGAGCCAGTATCATTTCGAGCTTTAGAAACGATTTGTTCTTTCTTTCGATAAGCTCGGAAAGATAAGTCCCGACTATCACTGCCACAAAAGGAATCACTGGGAATATATAATGATTGAATTTTGTAGACTGAACTTCGAAAAACAGGAACGGCATAATGAAGGACAGCATAATAAACAGACGCAATCCTCTGCGACCTTTAAAATCGTCATCTCCCCAGCCCATGAATCTGATCAGCGCCATTGGCAGGAATGATATCCAGGGGAAGACCGCATAGAAAAGCTGCTGCACATATAGTTCGAACGTAGCGTTGGGTTTTGAAATTTCGCCCATGGCGCGCTTGAAATGATGATAAATAAAAAA
>JAKQSH010000158.1 GCA_029570245.1 Deltaproteobacteria bacterium
AACACATCCTGCTTCTGCGCCACAATGTAAAGAATGGCTGTAAGTATCGGAGCAGCGCAGGGCCCCATCATGGTGGCCACAGCCACTCCGGCGAAGAAAGCGCCCAGATATGCACCGCCGCCGACCTGTCCGCCGATTCCGGGAACTTTCGTCTGACGCAGAAACGACGGAGTCAGCCTCATCGGCATAACATCCATTGAAACAAGCAGCAGGTAGCACAGAAGCAGAGCTATTATAAGATAAGGCCACGGACTCGTACCGATCCACTGAAAAACAACACCGCCCACAAGCGCCGCTGCAGCGCCGAACAGAGAATATGAAATTAGAAGACCAAGAAGGAAAACAAAACCCTGACGCAGCATCTGAGATGTAGAAAGATCGCGCTTCATGGCTTTCGAAAAATAGGCGATGGTTACTGGCGTCGCCACAGCCGAACACGGAGTGAGGCAATCGCCCATTCCTCCCAGAAAAGCCAGCACATACGCCAGCATAGAAGAAGACTCAAGAGCCTCTTTGAAATATTCAAGCAGTTCCATTTTTACATCCCGTTTTCAAGGATTCAGGACAGGCGACGCGGAAGCGCCTGATCTTGAAGGACTTTATACCGATACGGCGGTTTTCTCAAGCTTGTGGGTGGCGCGCTCACACTGGTCGCGTTCACAGCCGCGTCTGGCGCGGTCATACAATTCGGCCAGATTAGGTAGAACCTTCTTCATGGCGCTGCCGTCCCATGCAGCCAGAAACAGAGCGTTGCTCATTTCGGCAAGCGAGGCGTTAAGATCGCCTTCAGTCAGCAACTTGCGCGAAAGCTCCATGCGCTGGCTGTAATCTTCGATATCGCCGTCTATAAGCATCTCTATCTTGCGCTTGCGCAGAATTTCCGCCGGAGGCGAGATTTCGGCCTGACGCATGAATGACAGACTTTCGACCTCGGACAGTTCCGGTATCTGTAGATCGCCCCACTGCCACCAGTAGTGATAGCCGTTGATGAAAATCGGTACGCTCATGTGCCGCCAGTAAGCATGGTGAGCTTCGCTGATATTGCCGCGCATGGCCTGCAGGCGGGCTTCCCAGATGTAAGGAGCGCCGTAATGCGGCATGACTTTCTGCGAGTTGCGCAGGTTGTTTATCGCAGCGTCGTATCCGAGAAGTGCAAATTGTGTGGCTGAAAGAAAAGTCAGCGTAAAAGGATTCACCGGGTCAAGCCGGTTCATTTCCTGATGCCAGCTTAACGGATAAAACGCCGGAGCGGAGAAAACATCGAACTGCTCTATACCGCAGGATGCCTGCACGATTTCGAGAATTTTTTTGATCTCCGGCCAATCTTCATCACCGAAACAGTCGATGGTTTCCTTGCTGATCCACCAGTGCATGAAGAGGTGCATCTTATCGGTTATGGGCAGAAAATGATTTGTCTCATGCATCCATACACCGATGCTTACCGGCTCACCCTCCTGCAGTGATCGGTAAAAACAGAAGCGGTCGCCGTTTTCTTCTTTTGCAAAGGGCACCAGGCCGGGCATCATGCGCGGCGAACGCTCTTCTTCTTCGACAATATCTTCCAGAGAAATGAAACCGAAAAACTTATGAATTTCTTCCGGCAGATTTTCGTAAAGCTCAAGAAGGCTCTCAGGAATTTCAAAGCCGAAGCGCTTCAGAAACCTGTCTCGAAGTTCGTCATCTACTCTATTGGTCCACAGAAAGAGTTGTCCCATCTTGCCGCCGTAAAATACGATAGTAGAACACAGAATCGCCGCACGAAATCCCGGTCGATCTGAAAAATTTAACTGCAGGCTACACAAAGTGACCTCTCAGCACAAGAACAATTCTTTCAAAGCGGCAACATTTCTTGCCATCATCTCCAACAAAGCGTTTTTGCTATGAATTCAGAGTCCTAAAAGCTTTACGCTGTTGAGCCGGTGTGCTAGATTAACAAGATAATATTCACGCAATACACTGGACGGTGGGTGCAGCATACAATGAGTGAGAAGACCGCAGAAAAATTCATTCCAGAAAAAGACAGCATGGAAAGACGGCTGACCGGGATCGTTCTTTTCAGAATGCTGATGATCACCGTCCTGCTCGGCGCCACCGCAATTCTTGACCACCATTCCAACGACATCTGGACGGTTTCTCAATACAGCATAATCATGGCCATCGGCATCATATACGTGATGTCGATACTATATTCTCTAGCCATAAAGTACAACAGCAACTACATGTTTCAGGCCACGGCGCAGATATTCGTCGATCTGCTGCTGTGGTCATTTCTGGTATATCTTACCGGCGGAATTCACAGCCCTTTTACGTTTCTGTATGCAGTATCCATAATTCACGGCGGACTGCTGCTGCAGAGAAAAGGCGCTTTTGGAGCGGCGCTGGCATCCGGGCTGCTGCTGATGATGGTGCTTGTACTCGACTCGTACGGATTATTTCACGAGATGCTCGGACTTTCCGCATTGACGCCCGAAATATCGGACCCGCAGGTAATTTATAAATTTTTCCTCAACGCCACAATGTTCACACTCATCGCATTGCTGGCGGCTTATCTTGTAGAGCAGATACGCCAGAAGGAAGAAGTTCTGGCGCACCGCGAACTCTCGCTTAAAGAACAACGCATCTTCAACCGTTCCCTGGTTTCAAGCCTGCATTCTGGCTTCATGCTTACAGACCGTAACGGAATAGTGACTTTCGCAAATCAGGCCATAGAAGAATGCACAGGCTGGAGAGTACCTGAAATAATAGGCAACCGCCTTGAGGTCATTTTTCCGGGACTGATCGACGTACTGCAACTGGAACTGACCAGGCAGCCATGGGAACGCAAATTCGAAACTCTGGTTGAGAACTCCAGCGGAGAAAAACGCTGGCTGGCGTTTTCATTCAACGACCTCATAAATCTCGAAAACGAATTCGACGGCCTCATAATAGTCACCGACGACATAACATCCAGACGCGACCTGGAAAGCGAACTGCGCAAAAGCGAAAAACTGGCGGCGGTAGGCAGTCTGGCGGCGGGTATAGCTCACGAAATACGCAATCCGCTGGCTTCGATATCAGGTTCAATCCAGATGCTCAATGCCGAACTCAGCCTTGCCGACGACAACGCCAAACTGATGGACATAATAATGCGCGAAGTGGAGCGCCTGAATACTCTGATAACCGAATTTCTCGAATATGCGC
>JAKQSH010000172.1 GCA_029570245.1 Deltaproteobacteria bacterium
CCAGACCGGCTGCCTGGCCCAGCGCTGCAACAATTCCGAGTAAAATTCCGAAGATAGGAAAAGAAAAAAGGCGTTTGCCGTTTTCATCTTCACGGCGTTCGAAAATTACCAGCGAGACTCCGAACAGGGTAAGCGTCATGCCAAGCCAGTCCAGCGCATGCAGTGTTTCGTCCAGAACCAGCCAGCCGAAAAGCGCCGTCATTGGTGGAACCAGCGACATCATCAGCATGGCCACCCGCGCACCAAGAACAAGCAGCGAGCGGAATAAGGCCAGATCGCCTATTACAAATCCGATAAGACCGGAAAGCGTCAGCCAGAACCATGCATGAGCGTCGGCGTCGGTGGGGAAGGGCAGGCCGCGTGTGACCCAGGTAAAAAGTGAAAGATAGGCAAATCCGATGAAAAGGCGCGTAAGATTAACCACCAGCGATCCGACGCGCCTTCCGGCGGACTCGAACGCCATCATGGTTACAGTCCAGCAGACAGCTGTTCCAAGCGCAGCCACTTCACCAGCATGTAAGAAATTCATGTCAGATACTTCTTTTTTATAAACTGGGTTAGTTCAAGTCTGTTAGTTTCATTCAGTTTTTTTCAGACCTTTAACGGCGATGTCTGAAATATCTCTGCGCATATTGTATTTTTCGCGCACAAGTTCATTTTCGGGCAGAAGTTGCGGATCGCCGTATCTTCCGACAGCTATTCCGATAACAGCTTCATAGTCCTCTTCGGAAACATCAAGAATACGGTAGGCTTCTTCTTTTTTTATTCCGGCCATGGCGTGAGCATACAAGCCCATTTTACGGGCTTGCAGCGCCAGCGACATCCAGGCCGCTCCGGTGTCGAAAACCGCCCAGTTGTTAGGCTGTCCGTTGTGATTGAATTTTCGCCGTGCAAACAGGAACGCCAGGAAAGGCGCCTTGCCGGCCCACAGCAGATTGCGTTCCATCAGAATGTTTCTGAATTGCTTCAGTTCGGCTTCGGTTGCTGCGTACCTGAAAAGCCATGGTTGATCGTTGTATGCCGAAGGAGCCCAGCGGGCAGCTTCGAAAAGCGCCATTATTTCTTTTTCGCTGAGCGGTTCAGGCGAAAGCGCACGCGGTGACCAGCGCTCAATGAACATCGGGTCGGCATCCGCCTGTGCTACACGGCTGTTTTTTGTTTCAGGCATGATTTTCTCCCTTCAATTGAAAACCTCACATGAATATACAATTGCATCAAAAAGCATAAAAGCAAGAAATCCTTAATTCAGATTGCGTCTTGTTTTTCAACATGTCGATTTTAAGGCGCAAAAATGCCATAAGTGGTATATTGCCATGAAATACCGGTACATCAGCCGGATTTTTTTCGGAGGCGTTATATTTTGCTTATTATTGACTCTGGTTCTGAAAATATTAATAAAAACATCAGGTTTGATAAACGAACGGCGCGCAGTCCGATGCTGGAGCTGTTCATGTTTTACATGCCGCTGGCTCTTACCCATATGATGATGTCCGGTGGCACGCCCATCGTCAACGCCGGAATCACGCGTCGTCCCGATCCGGTTGGCGGCCTGGCCGCTTTTGCCGTGGCTTTTTCAGTTTCGATACTGGTGAACGGGTTGTGCTTCAGCGTAGAACCGGCGGCGGTGGCCATGATAAAAGGGCCTTCCTCTTACCGACGCGTTCTGCGGTTTTCTCTTGTCCTTGGTTCTGTCGTTTCGCTGGGAATGTTCCTGCTGGCTGTCACGCCTCTTTCCGATATGCTTTTCAGTCTGATTTTCGGCCTGGAACCCCATCTGATGAAACAGGCGGTGGATACTCTGGCTATATTCGCCGTTCTTCCGTTTATGCTGACTTTGCGTTCTTTCGGGCGCGGGACGCTTATTTCCATTTCGAGAACTTCCCTGGTCGGATGGGGCACGCTTCTGCGTCTGACCAGCATGACGCTTGTGTCTGTTATGGGGGCGTTAGGCATTCTGCCGCTTCCCGGTCCGATTCTCGGCGCAACCGCTTTCGCAGCAGGTGTTTTTTCCGAAATGGCTGCGGTACTGTTGGGAGCGTCACGTTATCAACATCTTCTGCCGGGTGATGAGGCCGACGACATCGGCGCATCGTATAAGGCCATATTCAATTTCGCCATTCCCATAGTTTTTTCAGGTCTTTTCAGTGTTGCTATAAACATCGCCATGAATTCGGTGCTTTCTAAAACTGAACACCCCAGCCTGGCGGTATCTTCATTTTCGGTAGTTCGCTCAATCGCCTGGTTCATTTCTTCAATGCTGCTGGCTTTTCAGCAGCTTTCAATTGCTCGTGCCCGCAGTACAGAAGACTATAACAACGCCGTGAAGTTCTCGACGTTTACAATTCTCATTGTTACTTTCGTGCTGGCCCTGGCCGCATATACTCCGCTGGGCTATGTTCTTATGCATTATGTTATCGGTGTTGACGGAGATGTGCTGGAAGCCGCCACGAAGACTCTGTACCTCACGCCGGTGCTGCCGCTCATAATCGGCGTGCGTTCTTTTGTTCGTGGAACAAGCATCCGTGAAAGATTCACAGGCTCGGTGTTGCTGGCCAGTGCAGTTTCTCTCTTCGCCGCTATTCTGGTCGGCTTTGCCATTAAAGACGTTTTAAGCGTCGGCGCGATGGTGGCGGTTTTCATGTGGCTGTCGGCCAATCTGGCCGAAATGCTGGTGCTGCTTTTCATGCGTTTGCGTGCGCACAGAAAAACCGCCGGGACGGCTCATTTCTGACTATTGTTCATATTGCGGCTTGACTATACTTGTTTCTGTTTTCATAATCGTAAAAACCTGCTTGAATGGTTGCGTTTGTCTGAATAAGGAACGGCATGATTGCAAGATGGATAAAATGGATTATCGCTTTCATTATTCTGAGCATTGCTGTGCTGTTGCCGTATAAGTTGCGCAATCGCTTTTCCGATTGGTTCGGGCGTTTCATAAACTACTTTTATCATTCATATATAAGGCTTCTGCGCTGGTTCTTCGAACAACTGGAAGATAAAAAATGAGCAATGGCGAAAAAGAAGTTGCGGTGCTCTTTTCCGGCGGCACCGATTCAACAGCCTCGGCGGCCATTCTGGCCGGACAGTACGAAGCCGTGCATCTGCTTACCTTCGCCAGGCACGGTTTCTTCGGCGCCGACAACTCAAGCTACAACGCCTCAAAGCTCATTGCGCGCTTTCCCGGCACGCGCATAAGCCATAAAGTGCTGGAAACTACGCCGCTGGCAAAATATGTAACGAACAATCGGCGCTGGCATTACATACGAAAATACGGATTCTTTACGTTGCAGAACTGCGGCTTCTGTGCGCTGCTCAATCATCTTGGAACGCTTGCGTACTGTC
>JAKQSH010000179.1 GCA_029570245.1 Deltaproteobacteria bacterium
AGAAGCACAAAAAATGCTGCGAGCGGTTCTGCCTTCCACAATTGAAATAAGAACAACAGTAAAAGATGAAATCAGGTGCCAGGCCGATCCTACACAGATTCAGCAGATTCTGATAAATCTCTGCACAAATTCCGCTCACGCAATGCGCAACGGAGGCGGGACACTCGAAATAACGCTGGAAAGAATTTATCTCGACAAAAACAGCGTCCTTAAATTCCATGACATAGAAGCCGGACAGTACGCCAGAATCAGCGTCATAGACAACGGCATAGGTATAAAACCAGAAATAATGGACAGAATTTTCGATCCGTATTTCACCACAAAGAAACAGGGCGAAGGCACAGGTCTTGGGTTGTCAGTTGTTCTTGGAATCGCGCGGGAACACAACGGCGCAATCCAGGTTGAATCCGAATACGGAAAAGGTACCACGGTCAGGGTATATCTGCCGGAAAGCTCTGAAAGTGCCGAAATAAAAAGCAACCTGGAAGAAACCACAGAGAAGAACAAAGGAAACGGCAGAATTCTATTTGTTGACGACGAAAAAGAACTGGTGACACTGGGCAATATAATGCTTTCAAGGCTCGGCTACACTATTCAGGGTGTATCCGATCCAGTTGAAGCGCTTGAAATATTCAGCCGGAACCCTTCGGATTTCGATCTTATAATTACCGATCTTACCATGCCCAGAATGACAGGAATTGATCTCGCAAAAAATATCAGAGAGAAAAGAAAAGATATTCCCATTATAATTTCGACTGGATATTATGATGAAAATATAGTTAATAGAGGCAGGGAAGTCGGCATTGACGAATTCGTCAAAAAGCCTATTTCCAGGAATGAAATCGCCTCAGTAATCAGCAGAGTATTAAGCAGAAGAAGTACAGGACAGCAATAAAAATGGCCAGAATTCTGGTAATAGACGACGACCTGATGATGTGCGACATGCTTTCCAGAAAGATTAGTCGCATGGGTCACACCGCAATTACGGCGCATAACAGCACCGATGGACTCTCTCTTGCACGCCAGCAGAGTTTCGATATTGTATTCATAGATGTTCGTCTGCCAGATGGAAACGGAATGGACATCATGCCGTTGATCAAGCAGACGCCCAGTCAGCCTGAAATAATTATAATAACCGGGCTGGCCGACCCGGACGGCGCGGAAATCGCAATAAAAATGGGAGCCTGGGATTATGTTCAGAAGGGATCGTCTCTTATGGAAATAATCCTCCCGCTGACAAGAGCGCTTCAGTACAGAGAAGAAAAAACCGCAGTGGCATACAAAGTCGCGCTCAAGCGCGATGAAATAGTAGGATCAAGCCCCCAGATTAAAAACGCGCTTGATCTTCTGGCCCAGGCGGCAAATACAGACACGTCAGTGCTGTTAACAGGAGAAACCGGAAGCGGCAAGGAAGTTTTCGCGGGTGCCATACACAAAAACAGTCCCAGAGCCGACAAAAGTTTCATTATTGTCGATTGCGCCGCGTTGCCTGAAAAACTTATCGAAAGCCTGCTTTTCGGACACAGAAAAGGGTCGTTTACCGGAGCCAGCGAAAACCGGGTCGGATTGATAAAACAAGCCGACGGCGGCACGCTTTTTCTGGATGAAGTCGGAGAGTTGCCTCTGGCGCTCCAGAAATCATTCCTGCGAGTGCTGCAGACAAAAACATTCAGACCCATAGGCAGTGAGACGGAAATTGAAAGTGATTTCCGTCTTATAGCAGCAACAAACCGTAATCTGGAACAAATGGTGGAAGAAGGAACTTTCCGCGAAGACCTGCTGTTCAGGTTGAAATCGTTCACAATAGACCTTCCGCCTTTGCGCATGCGCCGCGAAGATATAAAAGCTCTGACGATTTTTCACACTTCAAAAATATGCGATCGCTTTCAGATCGCCACAAAAGGATTCTCGCCGGAACTGTTCGATGCGTTGATGTCTTTCGACTGGCCCGGCAACGTTCGCGAGTTGGTGAATACACTGGAACGAGCGATTACTGCCGCCTACGAAGAACCCGTCATTTATCCCAAACACCTTCCGATTAACATCAGAGTACAGATCGCACGCAACGCTGCGGTGCACGACGCTCAGTTACTGAAAAATCATGCCGACGAAGAAAACAGACGGGCAGCCGCCACGCCAAAAGTGGAAAGCGATTCAGAAAACCTGCCGTCTTACAAAGACATGCGAGAAGAAGCGATAAGCTCTGCCGAAGGAAACTACCTGAAAAAACTGCTTGCTTCAAGCGGCGGCAATATAGGCGAAGCTTGCCGCATCTCGGAACTTTCCAGATCAAGACTTTATTCTCTTCTCAAAAAATACGGACTGACAGATAAAAACAGTCCTGAAGAACAGGACTGAAACATCACAAAATTGTCCTGTTTTTCAGGACATTATCTTAAAATTCTCCAAATATTCGAACAGCAAACAGAAGCTTTCCGACCAGAAATTGCGCCAACAGCTTGATATCACGCAACATTTTGCCTGACGTATTTTTCTGGCACAAGTCTTGCTGATATTCATGCACAAGTGGTTGTTGTTTTTATTTTTTCAGCTTCAGATGTATTTGCCGAAACGAGTTGCTTATGAAGACCATACTTTATTTATCATCCAAAAGCGAAACTGCCGACAGGCTTGAAGATTCCATTCATATGGCGCTGCCCAACGGCGATATGGAAACATACCATACGCTGGAGTCTCTTTCTCACAGGCTGAGACAGCCGCTTCTGGGCAGATCGCTGCTGGTTCTTCTGGCGGAGAGCGAAAAGGAGCTGGACGCGATGGTCGAGCTTGCGGGCCTTCTGGACAGTTTCATAATAATTCTTGTGCTTCCGAATTCGGACAGGCTCACAATTTCGAAGGCGCATACGCTGAAACCCAGGTTCTTCGCAATTATGAATGAAGATTTCAAAGATGTTGTTTTAGTCGTTAAGAATATTATTTATCAGAACAGCGACATTCATTAACAGAAAGGAATTATTTATCATGTTCAAAATGAAATCAGTCAAGACAAAGATACTGACGCTGAGCATCGCATCGGTACTTCTTGTCGCCCTGGCCATGGTCATCATAATTGTAGTTATGAAAGGCGGATTGAAGGATGACATAGGCAAGGAACTTGATACTCTTGCAAAGAGCGAAACCAGCAAGATCGCCAAGGATACCTATCTTATGATAAGGACCATGGATGAATCTCTGAGAGAAAAACTCAACGGCGACCTTTCTGTTACAAAAGACCTGATAAAACGCGGCGGCAAAATCAACCTTTCCAGTAATGAAACAGTAACCTGGAACGCGATCAATCAGGCTACGCAATCTGGAGGAATGATCGAACTGCCGAAAATGAATATAGGCGGAACCTGGTTCGGAAAGATCACGTCCACATCTGAAGAAGTGCCGGTTGTCGATAAAGTGCGAGCACTGACCGGCAGTACTGCGACAATATTCCAGCGCATGAACGGCAGTGGAGACATGTTGAGAATTGCCACCAACGTCACCGGGGCCGACGGCAACCGCCTTATAGGCACCTATATGCCAGCCATCAATCCCGACGGCAAAGCGAATGAAATCGTCTCTACCGTAATTCGCGGACAGACCTTCAAGGGCAACAGCGTAATCCTCGGAAGGACATATATAGCGGTGTACGACCCTATTTTTGATTCCGACAATCAGGTAATCGGTATGGTATATGTCGGCGTTGACCGCGACAAGATAGCCAGTTTGCGTAACGGCATCATCGACATAGTCGTCGGAAAAACCGGCTATGTATTCATCCTGGATTCCAAGGGCATCAACGTAATTTCCTATAGAGGCGAAAACGACGGCAAGAATTTGTGGGATACCAAGGATTCTGAAGGAAACGCATTCATCCAGGAAATGATCGCAAAAGGTAAGAAAACAAGCAACGGCGCAAGTGATTTCGTCCGTTACCCCTGGAAAAACCCTGGTGAAACCGAAACGCGCATGAAAATTGCGGCAGTTACCTACTTCCCGGACTGGGACTGGGTAATCGGCGCAAGCGTTTATGAAGACGATTTCCATGCTGCCAAAGCCGAAGTTGACAAGTCCCTCAACAGAATGATCCTGTTCGGAGCGCTCGGAGCAATTATTCTTCTTACTCTTGCAGTTATTGTATCTCTGCTGGTTGCAAGAAAGATTTCCAATCCTCTTATCGAAATGGTCGGCGTCGCCAATGGCCTGGCTCAGGGCGACATCGAACAGGAAGTCAATGTAAGCAGCAACGACGAAGTCGGAGACCTTGCGCAGGCATTCCAGCAGATGATTGCAGCGCAGAAGGAAATGGCGAAAGCAGCCGAAAAAGTGTCCGCCGGCGATATGAACGCAAACATCGTTCCGCGCTCGCAGAAAGACGTTCTGGCCATATCGCTCAAGGGCATGGTCGAAGTGATTCAGAAGCTGATGAAGGAGACTGACACTCTCATCAACGCAGTACGCGAAGGTCGTCTTACCGTTCGCGGCAAAGCGGATGAATTCAAGGGCGGATACAAAGAACTGGTCGGCGGCATCAATGATCTTATCGTCGCCTTCGTCGATCCGATCAAGGTCGTCATTCAGTACGTTGAAAGAATTTCCAAGGGCGACATCCCCGAAAAGCTCACCGTCGAATACCAGGGCGATTTCAACAAGATCAAAAACGCGCTCAACACCTGCGTCGAAGCCGTCAATATGCTGGTCGCCGACATGAATACTCTGGTTGAAGCTGCAGTAAACGGCGATCTGGCAAAGAGAGCCGACGAAAACCGTCATCAGGGAGATTTCCGCAGCATCGTCAAGGGTGTCAACGACACACTGAATGCCGTTATCGCCCCCATCAACGAAGCAGCCAAAGTGCTCGAAAAACTTTCCAACCGCGATCTGCGCGCCAGAGTCGAAGGCGCCTACAAGGGCGATCACGCCAAGGTGAAAGATTCCGTCAACCAGACCGCTATCGCCCTGAACGAAGCGCTGTCGCAGGTTGCAACCGCAGTCAATCAGGTCAGTTCCGCCGCTTCGCAGATCGCCTCGTCCAGCCAGCAGGTAGCTGAAGGCGCTTCCGAACAGGCCAGTTCTCTGGAAGAAACATCCAGCAGCCTTGAGGAAATGGCCAGCATGACAAAACAGAACACCGACAACGCGCAGGAAGCCAACAACCTTGCCCTTTCTGCCAAAGCATCGGCTGACATAGGCAACCAGTCCATGGCCCGCATGATGAAGAGCATGGGACAGATCAAAACCGCAGCGGAAGGCACCGCCGAAATTATCCGCGACATCAACGAGATCGCCTTCCAGACCAACCTGCTGGCCCTTAACGCTGCAGTAGAAGCAGCACGTGCTGGGGAAGCCGGACGCGGATTCGCGGTTGTCGCAGAAGAGGTACGCAACCTGGCGCTGCGCTCCAAAGAAGCAGCCAAAAAGACCGAAGAGCTCATCAAACAGTCTGTCAGACTTGCTGAAGAAGGCGAATCAGTCAGCAACGAAGTTGATGTCAAGCTCAGGGAGATAGTCGACGGCGTTGCCAAAGTTACCGCAATTGTGAGCGAAATTTCCACCGCCAGCCTTGAACAGAGCCGTGGCATTGAGCAGATCAACAAAGCCGTTGCACAGATGGATCAAGTCACTCAGCAGAACGCTTCAAACTCCGAAGAATCGTCCAGCGCGGCCCAGGAACTGTCCAGCCAGGCACAGGAACTCGCGGCGCTCATCGGCAGATTCCAGCTCTCCTACACAAACCAGTCCAGCGGCATGTCGCCCATGGGACGCGGCAGTGCAGGTCTTCCGGCCAGACGCGAATCTTCGCTGAGAAAAGTCGAAAAGAGCGACAAAGGCTATAAGCTTACACCAGAAGACGTTATTCCGCTGGATGACGACCCCGACTTCAAAGAGTTCTGATATACAACCGGGAACCACTCTGAAAGAGGCGAGGTGTAAAAACCTCGCCTCTTTCTTTGCATTATCTCAGGAGAATTGCTAGCATTCGGCTGCTTTTGTAAAGAGGGCTGATCGCAAACATCGGTGTGAAGAATGCGGCTGGGATGTCAGGGTATCTGTTCGCGCATCGCTTTTCGGATTAACAGGTATTTGGCAGAAAGAACGTGTGTGCGGCATGAGAAATGCGAATATCCAGGCGAGACAGAAGTTCGAATCCATAGGCGTTATGACTAGCGGAGTCGTTCACGAGATCAACAATCTCGTAAACATCGCAATGAATTATTCCGATCTCGTAGTTGAAGATCGCAACAAGCCTGAAGAAATTATGATGCACGCCAGACAGATTTCGGAAGCCACGCAACGTATGGCCGACCTTCTCCAGATACTTCTGAATTATTCCAGAGAAGACGACAACTCGCCTACTCTGCACAAAATGTCGGACATAATCACAAGAACAGCGGCAATGGCGAACAAAATTATGACCCGCAACCAGATTGATATGCAGAAGGAATTTTCAGATGAACTACCGGGTGTCAATGTCAATCGGAACCACATCATACAGATTCTGATAAACATACTGCTAAATTCACTCAACTCGCTGAACAAACGCTACCCGGAATATGACAGCAACAAAACAGTCATAATAAAAAGCGGCCTCATTGAAAAAGACGGAAAATCATTCATTCGCACCAGCATAACAGATAACGGAGTCGGCCTGTCTGCAGAGGAAATCCGTCAGATAATGTCGAGAACCGACAGTCGCGAAGCTGTAATAAATGGTTATGGACTGGGACTGCCGGTTTCTTTCGAACTGGCCGGGCTGTATAATGGTGAAATAAGCATCGAAAGCCGTCCCAACGAAGGCGCAACCTTCCATTTAGACCTGCCGGTCGCCTGATTTTTTAATAAATATTTGACATGTCCGCACCGGAATGCTTAATTGATTACATTCGTGGTGGTTTCAGCAAGGGAAGTTCGGTGAAATGCCGACGCGGTCCCGCCGCCGTATGCGCGAACGAAACCGGCAATTGTGCCACTGGGGAAACCTGGGAAGGCGCCGGAATTAGGATGATGCGCGAGCCGGAAGACCTGCTGTAACCGGTCATTGGTTTTTTCTCTCCGAGGAGGGGGAATCTGCCCGTAATGTGTTGCAAATCTAATCCTCAAAACATGGCATCTGCGTCACAGAAGCGCTGAAAAAGCGCAGGCGCGGTATTGCCTGATCAGTCGAGGATAAATCTGAAACACACAAACAGGCCTTTCCTTCTTTTTTCGGATCGCACAGGGAAGCGAGGAGAAAAGCGCAGGACTTTTGTCTTCGGGAAAGGTGAAAAAAATGAAGAAGTTTGCATTGTCGAAATTTGTAGTGTTGCTGTTTGCTTTCGTGGCGCTTGCCGGGTTAAGCGCCTGCTCTTCTGATGATGAAGACGCCAGTGGTGAGGGTGAGGGTGAGGGCGAAGGCGAAGGCGAAGGCGAGGGTGAAGGTGAGGGTGAGGGTGAGGGTGAAGGCGAAGGCGAAGGCGAGGGTGAAGGTGAAGGTGAAGGTGAGGGTGAAGGCGAAGGCGAAGGCGAGGGTGAAGGTGAAGGTGAAGGTGAGGGAGAAGGCGAAGGTGAAGGTGAAGGAGAAGGTGAGGGAGAAGGCGAAGGTGAAGGTGAAGGTGAAGGTGAATGCGAGAATGACATAGATTGCGATGACGGGCAGGCCTGCAATGGCGTCGAAACTTGCTCGGAGAATGGCGAATGCGTGGAAGGAGAAGCCTTCGATTGCGGAGATTACGGAGTGTGCGAAGAAACGGCAGATGGTGCGAACTGCATATGCATGGTCGGCTACATAATGGGTGATGAAGCTTGTCATGCAACCGAACTGCTGGCCGACCTTGACGATCTGACACTTGAACCCGAATCTTACTGGAACGGCGCTGATGGTTCAGGCGGTTTCGACAGTGGAGAATTGCATTTCAACAACAACTACAACACCGAATATTTATCCTGGGATGGCTTTGCATACTCGAATATGACCGACACAGAAACCGCAGGTTACACAAACCAGTACAGCGCAATCAGCGCCGGAGAACTTAATCCTGACGGTAATTACGCAGTTGTTTATTGCAGCGCCTGGGCGACTGTTCCCCCACAAATAACTGCAAACAGCGAAAATTGGCCCAAACCCATTTTAGGCTTCTGGGCAACCAATTCGGTTTATGCCTATTATTCAATGCTGAATGGCGACGAATACTCGAAAAAATTCGGTGGGGCGGACGGTACTGAACCTGATTGGTTCCTGCTTACCATAAAGGGTCTGCTCGAAGACGGATCACTGACCGAAAGCAGCATCGAATTCTATCTGGCCGATTTTCGCGCAACTGACAGCGCCGATGATTACATAATAGACGACTGGACATTTGTTGACACTTCCGCACTGGGAGAAATTTACGGATTGCAATTCTCACTCTCTTCGTCAGACACCGGCGATTACGGAATGAACACGCCCGGTTATTTCGCCATTGACGCAGTATTGTAAAACCTGGAGACTGCAATGAAGATCAAGCTGATTCTTCTACTCCTCGCCATTGCCTTCTGCGCGTATGACTGTTCCGGCGACAACGATTTTTCTTCGGATGGCGATGAATGCGCTGATGGAAACTGTTCGCAGGATGCTTCAAACGATGGAGACGCGGACGATGAGGTTGAACTGGAACAGGCTTCGGAGAGTGAAAGTCCTGTTGATCTATGTGCAGAAGTAACCTGCCCTGCTCCCGACCTGTGTCAGAAAGACGTAATATGCAATCCTGAAAACGGCAAATGCGAGATTGTATTCAGCGATGCAGGCGAATCCTGCTCGGACGGTACAGGCTGCAATGGAGAAGAAACCTGCGACGGCAACGGAATATGCTCCGCCGGACAACCGGTAGAATGTGTTGAAAACGCCTCCTGCACAGAGCCGGACGGACAGTGCGAATGCAATATGCCGTTCATGTGGAGCGACGACGAATGCATACCGATGAACTGCGAAAGCGACTCTGAATGCAACGATGGACTGGCATGCAACGGTGTGGAGACATGCAGTGCAGAAGGACAATGCACAGTTGGGAACGCAGTCGAATGCGATTCGACACGACAATGTTCAGAACCGGAGGGCGACTGCATTTGCGGAGACGACTATTACGAGAGCGCAGGCAATTGCCTTCTCAAATCCCCCTGCCCCGTGCCGAACGCGCCGGCACTGTCTCCAATACATCGCGGCGCGGCAATTGAATTCAGCGCGCCGGATGGCTACGACATTCAATTGTGTGCGAGAACTGATTGCGACACATCCCCACCAGAAACATGGAGCAATCTGACGAAGTATATTCTCTCGGAAAACGGAAGTGTGACTCTCTTAGCCCGCACACAGTCGGACACATGCAGAAGTGCAGCATATTTCTCATTCATATACAAAGTGGAGGAGACATATCCGCCAGCAGCCGGTCAGGACGGTTCTACTGCTATTCACATGAGCAG
>JAKQSH010000221.1 GCA_029570245.1 Deltaproteobacteria bacterium
CCAGAAGGATGTTGACCCCCAGATAGGTGAAGATAACGATTGCAAAGCCGAAAGCAGCAAGAACGGCGGGAATACGCCCCTGCCAGCCATGCGAAATGCGCACATGCAGATAAATGCTGTATATCAGCCACGTCACCAGCGACCAGGTTTCTTTTGGGTCCCAGCCCCAGTAACGCCCCCAGGCGTAATAAGCCCAGACAGCACCGGTGATGATAAGCAATGTAAGAAACGGAAAAGCGAATAGAATCGTTTTGTACGACATGTTGTCCAGCTTCTCCGCATCGGGCAGCTGCAAAACCAGCCAGTCGGTTTTCCATTCGAGCGCCAGATAAAACACAAAACCCAGCCATGCGGTGACAAGCAGCATGAACTCGAATGGCGCACCTTTAATTGAAAGCACAAAAGGCGTTGTGCCGCCCAGAATATAGCTTTCGACCAGCGTTTTTCCGCCCGCCATATGGTTTGAAGCTATCAGGCTCTGAATGTCGGATTCGCTCAGTGCCATTTCCCCGCCGCCCGCGACAGCTGCGATAAGCGCTGCAATACCGGCGCTTAATGCGAAAAAAGATGCCAGCATTGCAACGCGAAAAATTCCATTGCCGCGATTGCCGCGCATGGCGAAAACGATTATCGCAGCCAGAGCAGCCAGCATCGACAGCCAGAAAAGAGCTCCAACAGCAGGAAGCGGCCAGGCCAGCGGAGCATCGCTGACAATTAGAGCGCCGTTTGCATCAGAGGCTTCGTATGTGGCGCGGAACATCTCTCCGGCATGATTGGAAAGCAGCGGCAGACGATACTGAGCATCTGCAAGCAGTGATCTGCCTCCGACCGCCAGGATTATCAGAATCGCAATAACGGCGGTGACAACACCGAATGCCTGCGGGCGCACGCCGACTTTAAGCAGATAGAAAACAGCCAGAATCGCCGCCAGTCCGAATGCCGGATATGAAATCGTAGCCATGGTGACATGCAGGTGAATCCATTTGCTCTGCAGCGCGGGAACCAGAGGTGTAATGCCTTTGGTTATAAGCAACGAGGCCGCACCCATGATAAGCAGCGTAACGGCGATGGAAAATATCGGCAATACTGGAATACGGAAGCGCCTTATGCCGTATAGAGAAACCAGCACCATTCCCCAGCCGAAGCACACCAGAGATTCGTACATATTGCTCCATGGCGGATGGCTGATGTATACGGCAAACCATTCCCAGCCCTGCAGTATGCGTCCTTCAGCCTCCTGAAATGCGGAAACCTCCACGCTTCCGGCTTCGCCCCAGCGCACCAGCAGCGCCACGGTATGCAACAGAAAGCCCAGTGCGAAAACAGCGAATGAAGTATTCTCAACCCACTTTTTTTTGTTGACCACAAACAGTATGCTGAAAATCAGCGCCAGGGTATATACGTAAAAAGTGATAAGAAAAAGGGTGTTGTTAAGCATTGCCCTTATCCCTGCTTTCCAGACGCGACGGAAAGTCCGGCCTCTGCAATAATTTTATTCAGTTCCTTGTGATATGCAGCTGCATTACGCTGTGCTGCAGCGGTAATCGAAATGCTTCCATTTCGGAAAACAGCCAACAGACGGCGGTGCGAAAAATAAAACGTAAGATAGAGCCCTATCATAATAAAAGCACTTCCAGTCCATACCAGAGTGACGCCGGGATCGGATACTACCTGAAGCCCGGTAAGATAAGCCGGTTTGTTCTGATAGAAGACGGCGTTGAACGGCTCACCTGGTTTACGTTCGGCGTCAGAGCTGACGGTACTCAGTGAAACGCGATAGGGCATGGCTCCGGCTCCGGCTATCGTCAACCGGGCCGTCATACGGTCCGGCAGGACTGTGAATGACTCAAGGCGCACACGCAAGTTGAATTCAGGAACAATTCGGCTTTCGAATTTCTGAAGCCTGATATCAACACTGCGCCCGCTTGCGACATCGCTCAGACGCAGTGGCGCAAGTTCGTTGTAGCTTGACTGATAAAAGTTGTAACCGCCGAAAAAGAGCGGATCGTTGACTTCGATGCGTTTTGTCAGGATGTCTCGCCCGTCGTCAACGACGGTAAGAGTAGAAACATAATCTTTGGGCATGCCGTTCTTGAAACGCTGCAACTCGAATCTGTCGCAGCGCAGTCCGAAGCCGATGGACGCCGGCTGATACTGCGCACCGTTTTTCCTGAAAACTATATTCTGTTCGGCTCCATCTTCTATTTCCATTACGCCATCGAAACCGAAAAGCGAAGACAGCACACCGCCGACAATGATCAGCACTACTGATACATGCACAACTACAATGCTGAAGTGCGCCCATGCCTGCTTCTGTGCGTATACGGCAGAATCGCCACCGTCATTGCGGAATTCCCAGATTTCCTGGGTGCCAAGTTTCACGGTTTCCAGGTCGCTCGCGGCCAGCATGTCGAAGCTCTGTCCATTGATGCCCCAGCGCATCATGCCCATGGTCAGGCGGAACACCTTGGGCCGGGCTGCGTTGATGGCCTGGGCCGGGTCGGCCGCCGGCACGCGCGACAGGGCGGTGGGCGGTGTCGTGGCGCGCGCCGCGTTGCGGCCGACGCGCAGCGCCAGCACGGTCAGCGCGGCGCCGTCGGGCAG
>JAKQSH010000228.1 GCA_029570245.1 Deltaproteobacteria bacterium
CAATTCTGAAAATAAAAAAACAAGTCGTTTATGTGATCGTTGTTTTAATGCTGATTGTCCCGGCTGCTCTGATTTTTCTAAACGATACTGCATCCGACCGGCTTCTGCATCCGATAAACAGCGACAATGCCAGGATAAAAATCATGCAGATCGCCGCTGTAGTGCAGTCCGAAAGGCCGCTTTCCGGCTGGGGCGTCGGTCACTTTTACCTTGTAGCCGACAATTATTTCGACGCCATGCAGCCAGATGTTTACGTCCGTTCAGGCACACATAACGATTTTATGCAGATGCTGTTCGATGGTGGAATTCCTCTGGCTTTCTCATTCATGCTTCTTATTGCCGCCATTTTCAATCATGCAATAAAACTGGCTTTTATAGAACAGGAACCGCTTGCCGCAGGAATACTCGCCGCCATGCTGATTTTTACAATTTACGGCCTGTTCCACAACCCCATGGCCGACGGCGAACTTTCGCTGACTTTCTGGTCGCTGGCCGGGTTGCTTTCGGGACTCAAAAAGCAAGTAAGCTGTTGACTGTCCGGCACTTATAAGGTAAAACCGCCTTGCATTTACGCGGAGGAAAGCTTTGGCGGAAAAAAATACGAGTAAATCGTTGAAGAAAAAAAAACGAGATGCCGATGAGCAGAATGCTTTAGGCCCGGACAATTACGATGTCGGAGCCATTCCGCCTGAACTGCGCGACCCGGCTGACGATTTTCTGCTGAGAATCGAATCCTTCGAAGGCCCTCTTGATCTGTTGCTGCACCTTATCCGCGAGCAGAAACTCGATATCTTCAATATTCCAATAGTACAGATAACAGAAAGCTATCTGGCATACCTTGACATGATGCAGGTAAAGAGCATTGATATCGCAGGCGAATACCTGCTGATGGCCGCCACGCTGATTCACATAAAAAGCCGTATGCTGCTGCCTGACCCGGAACCGGAAGAAAACGAGGAAGGCGAGCAGATAGACCCGCGCGAAGAGCTTGTTCAGCGCTTGCTGGTTTATCAGAAATTCAAAGATGCAGCCGAGCAGCTTTCCGAACGCCCCATGATGTACCGCGACTTTTTCCCTCGCCAGGTCGAACCCAGGCGCAGCTGCTCAGGCGATTCAGAACTGGATATGGACGAATCTTCGCTGCTGACGCTCACCGAAATGTTCCACGATCTTCTGGAACATTTAAGCAAGGTTCAACCCTACGAAATAAAAATGGAAGAGTTCTCACTAGAGAACAAAGTCATAGAAGTTCAGAAAATTCTTTCAGGCAAAAAGCGCTACCCTTTCAAAGAACTGGTTGGCCATAATCCCAGTCGATTCGAGCTCGTGGCAACTTTTCTTTCGGTGCTGGAACTGGCCAGAATGAAGGTGCTGCGCATTTTCCAGGCCGGCGGCGGCGGAGAAATATACATGGATTATCGCGACGATGCTCCCAGCGTCGAAGACATCACAATCAGGCTGCGCGGCGCGGCTCAGTCGCAACAGGCCAGCATGGCCGGTGAAAATCATACTGCTGAAACAGCAGCCGGAACAGAAAACAGCGGCAACGGCGAGGTCGCATAAATGGAAAACGAAAAGAAAGAGCGGCTTGAAGAAAACGGAAATTCAAAGGTGGAATCGGCAGAAGTTGAGTCCATGGATATGTTCGAGTCCGTGATCGAAAATCCGGCCACTGTAGCCGAAAGCGAAAGTTCCGGTAAGCATATTGCAGAAGAATCCATCGACGATCTTCCAGACGAAGAACCGGAAGATTCCGAAGATGGCGCACAGAGCGAAACTGTTCCGGCCATCGACTTCAGCACAATTCCCCCGGACAAACTGGCCAACATTCTGGAATCACTCATTTTCGTTTCAGCGAAACCTGTTCCGCTCTCGGCCTTCGAAGACACATTCGGCAACCTGAGCCGCAACGAAATAAAAAATGCGCTGAAAGCGTTGGCAGAAAAACTTGAAAGCGAAGAGCGCGGCATAAGACTGCTCGAAAGCGGCGAAGGCTACATGTTTATTACAGCACCGTGTTACAGCCCATTCGTGCAACAGTATCTTAAATCCAAACCCCGTAAACTGTCGCGCGCGGCGATGGAAACACTGGCGGTAATAGCTTATCAGCAGCCCTGCATCCGCGCCGAGATCGAACATATACGCGGTGTGGATTCCGGCGGCGTTCTGAAAAGCCTTCTTGATAAAAAACTCATAAAAGTAATCGGACGCCGCGAAGACGTTGGTCGCCCGCTGGAATACGGGACAAGCAAACAGTTCCTGTCCTATTTCGGCCTGAGTTCGCTGAAAGACATGCCGACGCTGCGCGAGTTTGAAGAGCTGGTGGCCGAAGAACAGGCCCGCCAGGAATCTGAACTGCCTGCCGAGTCAGACGAGGCCAAAGACAGACTGTGGGACGAAGCCCTTGACCAGTCCTATCTCGAAGAAGCCGACGCCGAGCTTGAAAAGGTTGCCGACGAGCTTCTGGCGATGGTTGAGACGGCAAAAGAAGTGGAAGAGGAAGTATTGAACCGGGTGCCCGACTCCGAAGAGGACATCCCCGAAAACGAACAACCGATCTTTGACCTGAAACGCAGCGAAAACAACGCTGTCGTGCTGGCGGTCCCCAACGAACCCGCAACAGATGACGACATGGCGGACGATGAGGAAGATGAGGACGACGACGACGAATTCGACGATGACGAGGATGAAGAGACGGAAGAGGAAGAAAGCGAAGAATAATGCAACAGCGCCTTCAGAAAATTATCGCGGAAGCCGGAGTCTGCTCGCGCCGACAGGCCGAAGAACTCATAGCAGACGGAAAAGTGATGGTCAACGGGCATGTGGTGACTGAACTCGGCACAAAAGCCGACCCGGAGTTTGACCGCATCATGGTCAACAACAAGCCCATTGAAACCGTGCCCAAAGTCTATTTCATCATGTACAAACCGCGCGGAGTAATAACTTCCGCCTCGGACGAACTCGGACGCCAGACCGTTTTCGATATTCTTCCGGCTCACATCAAATATCGTCTGGTCAGCGCCGGACGACTGGACTTCGACAGCGAAGGCGCACTTCTGCTTACCAACGACGGCGATCTTGCCAACCGCCTGATTCACCCTTCCCGGCACGTAGTCAAAGAATACGAAGTCAAGGTGAAGGGTGTTCTTGACGAAGCTCAGATTAAACGTCTCGAAGACGGCGTCATGCTGGACGGCAGCATAACAAAATCAATCAAAATCGTTCCCATCACCAAAACCGAAAAGAATGCCTGGTACACTTTTTATCTGCGCGAAGGCCGCAACCGTCAGATACGCCGCATGCTCGAAGCCATCGGCTGCCTGTGCCTGAAAATCAAGCGCGTCCGCTTTGCAGGGATTTCCATTGAAGGCATGGAGCCCGGAGAAATCAGAGAATTGGATAAAAAAGAAATACGCGAATTGAAGGAAAAAGCCGGGCTGGGAATCTCAAGGCTTGAGAAATCGAGAAAAAAGCCTGCAAAAGCCACCGTTAAAAATTCAGAAAAATATTGAAAATATTTCGAAAATGTATTTATAGTATCATTATCAATAATTAAGAATATATTAAAATTAGCGAGATGGCCGAAAATACTATGAATGATAATAGTGTAAATACCGCAACCGAAGCCAGAGCCCTGCCTGACGATCTGGTGGTTCTTAACCATATTAACCAGCTCGCCAGAGGCTTCAATTCCACGCTTGAATTGAAAGAGATAATCAACTACGCCATTCAGGCTCTGCCTCAGATGCTCAGCGCCGGAAAATGCTCCATCTTCCTTTACGAGCAGGAAACCGAAGAGATGGTGATGGTTGCCCACAATCATAAAGAAGCGTTCTACGGAAATCAGGATTGTGAACTGCGCATTTCAATAAACGAAGATCAGATGCTTACCCGCGTCATCCGCGAAGGGCGCAGCCTGCTCATAAAAGATATCGAAAAAGAACTGGGCGTAAAAAACCGTTCCAAGTACGCATCAAAATCTTCCATGATCACCATGCTCAAACTGCGCGACCAGTTTCTTGGCGTAATAAACGTGAACGATCCCATCGGCAGAGAGTGCTTCGACGACAAAGACTTCACGGTCCTGCTCAACATCAACGAGCACCTGGCAACGGCGATTTCGAATGCACGACTCTTCGCACATACAAAAATGCTGGCAATGACCGACGGACTTACCGGACTTTACGTGCACAGATACTTTCAGGAAGTGCTCGAAAAAGAGGTTATCCGAGCCGAACGTTACCAGCAGCCGCTGACTCTGCTTATGATCGACATCGACCATTTCAAGCGGGTCAACGACACCTACGGGCATCAGACCGGCGACGCAGTGCTTAAGGGGATATCCAAAATACTGAAGCAGCACCTGCGTCGTTCGGACTACGCCTGCCGTTACGGCGGGGAAGAAATGGCGCTGGTTCTCACTCAAACCTCAATGGACGGCGCGAACAACACCGCCGAGCGCATCCGGGATAAAATACAGAAGGAAACTTTCGTTTACGACGAAAAAGAAATTCACGTTACGGTTAGCATCGGCGTATCTGAATTCGCCGTAGGAATGAACCGTCCTCAGCTCATAGAACTGGCAGATAAATCACTGTACGAGGCCAAACACAGCGGCAGAAACCGCGTCTGCTGCATGCAGGCGGCCTCTCAAACTTGCGAAAAGGTTGAGCCGTGATAATAAAGTGTCCCCAATGCGACACAAAGTTCAAGTTCGATGACGCCCGCCTGGCAGGCGGAGCGGTAAAAGTGAGATGTAAAAACTGCTCAAGCGTATTTGCAGTCAAACCCAGAGAAACTGAAACTCAAGCTCCTGAAGTTCAAGCCCGGTCGGCCATTCAACCGGAGCAACCGAAAATTCAGCAAGGAAAATCCCAGCCTCGGATTCCGCAAACGACGAAAGAAAACAACGAGCCGTCGCACCAGGAGTCGAATTCTGGCAATATCGAACTGAGCTTCGACGAAGCCGTAAATCTGGCGACAGAAGGATTACTTGATGCACCTTTCGAGTCGGAATTCAGCCTCAGAAAAAAACGCGAAAGCGGAGGCTACAAGACTCAAAGCGCTCAGGACGGCGTTTTTAACGAAAGCGGCCTTAAGCCGGGCAAGGAATCAACCTTCAAGTTCGGCAGCAGCAAAGTCGTAAATGCCATCGAAGGCTCATCCGATACAATGGCGCTGGCGGCGGAAGCAGCCATAACCGCGCCGCGCCCTCAGGAAAAATCCCAGACCGCCATCAACGAGGAGCTTTACCTCGACGATATCAAAAAAACGCACGAACTGCCGCCACAGCTTTATAAACTGCGTGAAATCGACTTCGATGAAGGCGACTCCGAAATAGAGCTGGCTTCCGACCCCAGAAAAGCCGCGGCGGCATATGCAGCCGCTGTTTCTCAGGAAGAAAACAAAAACTCCACAACGCAGCTCCAGATTCGCGAACTCAAAGGCATCAGGCAGGAGAATGCGCCAAAAATCGTCAGTTATCCGAGAGTCTTTACCCGGACGGTAAAAGGCGTTATTATTTTCATGGCTCTTTTAACATTGCTGTTGACAGTTCTGGTGGCGCTTGAGGGCGACCAATTCAATATAGTGCAGAGCCTGAGCTTCTGGAACGAATACTGATATCCATCTCACATTAAGAACAGAGGAAACATGCGGACATTCTGCTTTTGTCTGGTTGCGTTTCTGTTGTGCGCAATTGCGCCGTCTTTGCTGCATGCCGAGAAAGATCAGCGTCAGGCAGTTCTTGACGCCATGCAGGAAGAGCTGAAGCGCTCCATGGACGGTCTTTACATCGAAGGCTACGAAAAGCCGTATTTCATTTCGTATCAGCTTAAACACACCCGCAGCAGCAGCATCGAAGCCCGTTACGGTTCGATATTCAACAGCGGCGAGCGCACCCACGCAGAAATATATGTCGAAGTGCGAGTCGGCAGTTACGAACTGGACAACAGCGGCAAGGAAACCTTCGATTTCTTTTTTTCACAGAGCATTCCGCCCGATCCAAGCGCACCACTGGACAACGAACTGACGGCACTGAAAACAGCTTTATGGATAAGTACCGACAATTGCTATAAGAAAGCCGTATCCGACTATCTTCAGCGCAAAGGAAAAAAAATATACGAAGCCGAAGACAAAAAAATCGGCAGTTTCTCCCGCGAAGAAAAGTCGGTTTTCAGCGCTGCGTCAACCGCATTCAATTTCGACTCGAAAGAGTGGGAAAGACGGACAAAAGAAATTTCGATGCTGTTCAAAGAACATCCGCATGTGCTTCAGTCGAAGGTTTTAATAAAAGCGGAAAGCATTACCCGCTATCAGGTAAACAGCGAAGGAACGCGCATTGTTGACGATGACGTGATATTCAACCTTATGATAGAGGGAATAAGCAAAGCCGAAGACGGCATGCTGCTTGACAATCATCGCACGTATTACGCCGAAGACATGGAACACATGCCTTCGATGCAGACCATAAAGAATGAAACTCTGGAAATGATCGCCGAGCTGGAGGCGCTGCGAAAGGCTCCGGCGCTTGATCCCTACAACGGACCGGCCATCCTTGACGCACAGGCCGCCGGAGTGCTCTTCCACGAGGCAGTTGGACACAGACTTGAAGGCGAACGGCAGGACGACGAAGAAGAAGGACGCACGTTCAAGGGGCAGATCGGACAACCGATATTGCCGGAATTTCTTGATCTGATCGACGATCCGACTATGAAAAACTTCGGAGATATCGGTCTTAACGGACATTACAGATACGACGATGAGGGTGTAAAAGCACAGAGAGTAGTGCTGGTAGAGAAAGGCATTCTTAAGAACTTTCTGATGTCACGCTCTCCAATCGAAGGTGTCGCTCAATCAAACGGCCACGGTCGCGCCTCATCCAATCGCAAACCAGCAGCCCGTATGGGCAATACAATACTGGTATCTCACAGGACGCTGAAATACGACGATCTGAAAAAACGACTTCTGGAGCTTATAAAAGAACAGAAAAAGCCCTACGGCCTCATCGTCAGGGACATGGACGGCGGCTCCACAAACACTTCCACATACGGGTATCAGGCCTACAAGGGAATCCCGCGCATCGTCTTCCGTGTTTTCCCAGACGGACGCGAAGAACTTGTGCGCGGAGTTGAACTTGTCGGAACACCCATCGCATCAATAAATAAGATTCTCGCCACATCCGACACCTCGGATGTTTTCAACGGCTACTGCGGCGCGGAAAGCGGATACGTGCCGGTCAGCGCCATAGCCCCGGCGATTCTTCTTGAAGAACTGGAACTTCAGCGCAAAAAAGAAGAAAAAGAGCGTCTGCCCATACTGCCAAGTCCATTCAACGGCGCAGAAAAATAACATCTTCTCTGATTACGATTATGCTTGACGGAAGTGACACCGCCTGAATAAACTTCCGACCTGATTTTATGCACAGGCAGGAATATTGCAGTCATGGCTAAAGTCCGAACGAAACCTGAAGAATTGCGCGCGCCGATACTCGGCGACCCGGAATACGATGCCCGCAACCCATATCTGGGAAGAATAATCAGCGAGTTCCCGGAGCATTTCATAATCCCGGAAGAGGCGATGAAACGTAAAGGCCACTGGGCCGAACACTGCGGCGGACTGCCGCTGCATCTGGAAATCGGCTGCGGCAAAGGGCGCTTCATTTCCGAATACGCGGCAAGCAGGCACGATGCATTCATAATCGGCCTGGAACTCAAACTGAAAAGGCTGTATAAAATCGCAAAAAAGCTCTCCCGTCTCGAAAATCCCCAGGCAGGCCTGATTCAATTCGACGCTTCGTACCTCAACTATATTTTCGATGAAGCTGAACTGGACCGAATTTTCCTGTTTTTCCCCGACCCGTGGTTCAAGAAAGAACGCCAGGCGCATCATCGCTTGGTGGATGAAAAATTTGCAGGACAGGTTTTCAGGCTGCTGAAATCCGGCGGAGAAATCGAAATCAAAACCGATCATCCGGATTATTTCACGCTGCTGAATGAAATGTTCCGCAAAAGCGGTTTTATTGTTAAGGCTGAAAGCAGCGACCTGCACTCGTCCCCTCTGTCGAACGGCCAGATTCAGACTGAGTTCGAAATGCTTTTTGCATCAAAAGGAATGCCCTGCCATTACCTGCTGCTGCAGAAACCATAAAAAAGCCCTCCTGACGGAGGGCAATGCAAATCGGTCGGCAGATATCAGGATTGAAGCGCCGCTTTCAGAATTCCCTCTGTGCGCTTCAGATATTCTTCAAGTTCAACCATGCGCTCACGGTTGTCGGTTCTAAGAGCTTCATCGGCGCTGCTGATAAGATTTCTTATTTTTTCCAGCGCAAGCCGATTATCTTCGCTGGAATTGAAATACCCTTCAAGTTTCGGCAGCATCTCTGCGATACTGGTGAGCGTTTTTTCGATATTGAAGCGCACACCCTGCATAAGCTCGTCGGCTTCCTGTTCCAGCGTGTAACCGCGGCTGTCTTCGATCATGCCGCGAATTTCTTTTTCGGTCAGATAGCTGTATGCTGAAAGAGAAATGGTCTGCTGCTTGCTGGTGTCCATATCGCGGGCCGAGACTTTCAGCACGCCGTTTGAATCCAGTTCGAAAAATACTTTTATCTTTGTTTCTCCACGCGGAGCCCGCTTGATGTCTTCAAGAATAAATTCGCCCAGGACGGCGCTTTCTTCATCACCTTCGCCTTCGCCTTTGGAACCGCCGCCCTGCACAACCACAACACGAACTTTCTCCTGAAAATCACTTTCGGTGGTGAACATGTGGCTCTTGGAAATTGGAATAGGCGAATCTTTGGGAATGATTTCCTTGAAATATCCGCCGGCCACCATGATTCCGAGGTTGTATGGCGTAAGGTCAAGCAGAAGAGTGCTCTGTTCCTGCGATTCGAGCAGCATGTTGCCCTGAATGGCTGCCCCCAGAGAAACGGCTTCATCGGGATTCAGGGTTTTGTACGGCGCATTCTGGAAGAAATCGGTGACGCGCGCCTGAATAAGCGGCATACGGGTCTGACCACCAACCAGCAGAACGCTGTCGAGGTCTTCTGGTTTTAGATTCGCATCGCGCAGAGCCCTGGCGCAGATGTCTATGGTGCGTTCGATAAGGTCTTCCACCATGCCTTCAAGGTCTTCACGCGTTATTTTTTTCTGGATGTGCAGAGGCTGCTTTTTGTCGTCTGTAGCAATAAACGGCAGATTGATCTCGGTTTCCTGCACGGTGGAAAGAGATATCTTTGCCGATTCTGCGGCGTCTTTCAGACGCTGAATCGCCATTTTGTCTTCGCGCAGGTCGATGCCGTAATCCTGGTAAAATTCGTCCAACACCCATTCCATTATGCGGCTGTCGAAGTCTTCGCCGCCCAGAAATGTGTCGCCGTTGGAAGTGAGAACTTCATATACGCCATATACGCCTTCGTTGATTTCGAGCACCGAAATATCGAAGGTTCCGCCGCCCAGATCGTAAACGGCGATTTTCTTGTGCATCGACTTGCCGTAACCATATGCAAGCGCTGCGGCTGTCGGCTCGTTGACGATGCGTATTACGTCAAGACCGGCGATGCGTCCGGCGTCCTTAGTGGCCTGACGCTGTGCATCCTTGAAGTATGCCGGCACGGTAACAACGGCTTTTTCTACCGGTTCTTTTATATACTCCTCCGCAATACGACGCATTTCACTCAGAATCATGGCCTGTATTTCGGGGATGGAGTATATCTTGCCGTGCAGCTTGACTCTTACGTCTTTGTTGGGGCCTTCAACCAGATCGAAGGGCGAAGAAATCAAGGCTGCCTGCACCGAAGGAGAATCCCACGAACGCCCGATAAGGCGTTTTGCGGCAAAAACGGTATTGGAGGGGTTTGTCAGCGCCTGGCGCTTGGCTGCGTGCCCGACAAGCCTTTTTCCTGACGGAGTGATGGCTACAACCGACGGAGTTATTTTATAACCGGCTTTGTTGGAGATTATCGTTGGCACGCCGTCTTCAACGTATGCCACGCAAGTGTTAGTCGTTCCAAGGTCTATTCCAATCACCCGCGCCATCATTCAATCCTTCCAGATACAGATAGTTACAGCTGAAACCATCGTTTGGCTTCTTTAAGGTTTACTTTAGCCGATTCGTTGTTCGGATCAAGCTTAAGAATCGCCTCGAATTGTTGAGCGGCTTTTTCCTTGTTCTTGCGCTTCATCAGTATTTTACCGTAAGTCATTCTGGCGTCTATGTTTTTAGGGTTACTGCTCACCGCTCTGGCGGCGTAATGCTCAGCCTTGTCCCAGTCGCCCTGATCTCCATATAACCCCGAAATTTTAAGATTGAACTCCACGCTGGCCGGATAAGCCTGTGCGGCTTTTTCGTAGGCTTCCATATAGCCGTCCTGGCCGTATGCCTCAAGAGTCTGGCCACGCTGAAAATGGCGTTCGGCGGCGACCCGGTTTGCGGCGTCGGCCACTTTTTCGAGCTGCAACTTATAGAGTTCGTTAAGCGGATCGTAGGTAAGCGCCATTTTGAAATTGTTGGCGGCAGAAATCCACTTCTGTTTCTCCAGATCGGAAAGACCGGCCTGATAAAACTCGTTGGCTTTATTGACACGCCCCATCATCGGGTTGCTTTTGAGGCGTTTTTCTTTAGCGATCTGGCGATTTTTTCTGGCTCTTTCTTCCGGTGTTTCCTCTTCTTTTGCCCAGTCCGGTTCGCCACAGACGATTGAAAGCTTACGCTTGTATTCAAACCTGGTCTTAGGATCAATAAGCAGCCGGTAGGCTTCAGACAAATGATTATACAATTCTGACAGACGCTTTTTATAGGTGCCCATGTTGCGGCCATAATACGAATCTGGATGCAATATTTTTGAAAGCCGCACAAAGGCCTTTTTGATTTCCGCTTCCTCTGCCGACACTTCAAGCCCCATGAACTCGAAGTGATTGAGACGCTCCATGTTTTCGTGAAGAAAAAGTATTTCCTTGCGCCAGTTTCTGTCCGGTTCGCAGTCTTCCTGCAAAGCCGGAAGACTGAAAATGGTGCTGCCATATTCGTGACACTGGTAATCAATGGGAAGTTTAACCACATTGGGAGGATCGACTTCAGCCAGAACGCCCTGATCTATGAGATTTTTCAGCACGGCGGCTGTAGCGGTCTTGTCCAGCAGGCTGACCTGATAAAGATCGCGCACAGTCATTTTTCCGTCAATACGCGAGAGAATATAGGCTTCCTGGGAACTGATGCTCAGGTTGTTGAGATCAACCCCCGACCTGACTTTAAGAATAGTATTATCCTCAATGATTTGCGTCATCTGCTTTTCCGGCACACCTAAAGAAAACCAGAGAATAGATTGATGGCGTATTTTAATCGAAAAAAAGCCCTCCCGTCAACGAAAGGGCTGTAATTTGTCGAATTTTTGTTTCTTTACAATATGAAGCGTCCCAGGTCCTGATCTTCGATTACGTCCTTGAGGCGCTCTTCCACATATTCCGCAGTAATGACGACCGGTGCCATGGTGACTTCCGCCGCCTCGAAAAGCACTTCGTCGAGCACTCTTTCCAGTATGGTGTGCAGGCGACGCGCACCGATGTTTTCGGCGGTTTCGTTTACTTTGAAAGCCATTTCGGCCAGCTTTTCTATTGCTGAGGGCGAAAATTCGATTTCAACATTCTCGGTACGGATAAGCTCAACATACTGGCGTGTAAGTGAGTTGTCCGGCTCGGTAAGAATACGCACGAAATCTTCCTGCGTCAAAGCGTCCAGCTCAACTCTGATCGGGAACCGTCCCTGAAGTTCCGGAATAAGGTCCGACGGTTTGGAAATGTTGAAAGCACCGGAGGCGACAAAAAGAATATGGTCGGTTTTAATCGGGCCGTGTTTGGTCATTACCGTACTGCCTTCAACTATCGGCAGAAGATCGCGCTGCACCCCCTCGCGCGAAACGTCCGGCCCGCTGCTGCGGTCGGAGCCGGCGATTTTGTCCATTTCGTCCAGAAAAATGATTCCCGAATTCTCGGCGCGTTCCAGCGCCATACGGGTCACCTGCTCCATATCGATAAGACGCTGTGCTTCCTCTTTGGTGAAAAACTCCAGCGCATCTTTGACTTTCATCTTGCTTAGACGCTTCTTTTTGGGGAAGAAATTTCCGAACATGTCTTTCATCTGCATGTCGATTTCTTCCAGCCCGGATTGAGAAGAGAAAATCTCCAGCATGGGCATGCTGCGTTCGGTTTTTTCAACTTCTATTATGCGCTCATTCAGTTCGCCGTTCAGAAGTTTGTTACGCATTTTATCGCGGGAAGATTCGCGCTGTTCCTCTTCCTGACGGGCCTTTTCCTCTTCCAGCAGCTTTATCTCCGCCGGTTCTTCCCCATTGCCGGAGACTTCCCCGTTCTCACCGAAGTTAAGCCCGAAGCTCGAAAGATCGAAGGCTTTGCGCGGAGTTGCGGCCTTCGGGGGCGGCGGCGGCAGAAGAATGTCAAGTACGCGTTCTTCGGCGTTATGGCGAGCTTTTACCATGACTTTTTCTTCTTCTTCGCGCTGCACCATCTGAATAGCAGTACCGACCAGATCGCGCACCATGCTTTCCACATCGCGCCCGACATATCCGACTTCGGTGAATTTGGTGGCTTCAACTTTCACGAACGGAGCCTGCGCCAGTTTTGCCAGACGACGCGCAATTTCGGTTTTTCCTACACCGGTGGGACCTATCATAATGATGTTCTTCGGCGTTATCTCATCACGCAGATTGCCTTCCACCTGCTGGCGTCTCCAGCGGTTGCGCAGAGCAATTGCCACAGCCCGCTTGGCTTTCTTCTGTCCGATAATGTATCTGTCGAGTTCCGCGACTATCTGGCGCGGAGTAAGATGTTTGCTGCCGGTTCTTTTTTCGTCAGACATTTCAGGCTATTTCCTCTAACTGAAGATTGTGGTTCGTAAATACGCAGATATCTGCGGCTATTTTCATTGACTCTTCGGCGATGTTGCGCGCTTCCATTCCGGTGTTTTCGGACAGAGCGCGCGCGGCGGCATATGCGTAACTGCCGCCGGAACCAATGGCGATTACGCCGGTATCAGGTTCAATCACATCGCCCATACCGGAAATCATATAGGTCCGTTCTTTATCAGCGACAAGCAACAACGCTTCCAGACGGCGCAGAAATTTGTCGGAACGCCAGTCTTTGGCCAATTCGACGGCGGAACGCGTCAGGTTGCCGCTGTATTTGCGCAGCTTTTCTTCGAAACGTTCAATCAGAGTGAACGCGTCGGCTGTCGAGCCGGCAAAGCCCGCCAGAATGTTGTATTCATTCAGGCGGCGCACTTTTTTAGCCCCGGCTTTCACTACCGTATTGTTCATGGTGACCTGACCGTCTCCGGCCATGACCACCTTGCCGTCTTTTCTTACGCACAGAATGGTCGTTCCGTGAAACATACCGTCCTCTTCTTTCTGCCTGCTTCCATTCATTAAGCAATCTCCTTTTCAGGCGTCCGGGACGCTTTTTGCGCGCGGATGCGCCCTGTCGTAAACGCTCATCAGCTGATCCAGCCCCAGATGAGTATATTTCTGCGTAGTCGAAAGCGACTCGTGTCCGAGAAGTTCCTGTATGATACGGATATCGGCACCGCCATTAAGCATGTGAGTAGCGAAAGTATGCCGCAGCGCGTGCGGACTGATGTTGCGCCCGACTCCGGCTTTAACGATGTATTTATATATCATCTGCCGGATTCCACGCACTCCGAGCTTCGCTCCGCGATTGTTCAGCCACAAAGCCGCACCCGGATTGACACCCGCTTTAATGTGCAGATGCCGCACGGCGATCCAGGCTTTAAGGGCTTCAATCACAGTATCCGACATAGGTAGTTCGCGTGCTTTTGAACCCTTGCCCATTACACGCAGTGTGGCGCGCGAAAAATCGAGATGTTCAAGCTCAAGTCCGGCCAGTTCCGAAATTCGCAGGCCGCAGCCGTAAAACATTTCCCAGATGGCGCGGTCACGCCGGCCCATATCTTCGTCGTCGAACATACTATCGAGAAGACCGAAGATTTCATCGACAGTCATGTATTTAGGAATATTCTTTGGTTTTTTAGGAAGTTGCAGCAATTCAGCCGGATTCGAGTCGGCGAGCTTCTCGCGCACCAGAAATTTGAAAAAGCTTCGCAGCGCTTCTATTTTACGTTCAATGCTGGCCGGTTTCAGTTTTCCGTGCATGCCTGCGACAAAACGACGCAGAACTATTTTAGGTGTTCCTCCTATTTTATCGGGCGAGAAATACCCGGCGGCGTTCTCTTCAATAAACAGGAAAAACTGCTTTATATCACGTACATATGCTTCAACAGTACGCGGTGAGACGGCTCTTTCGGCGGCCAGGTGCAGGATGTAATTGTCCAGCAGGGCTTCCATCAGCCGACCTCCGTGCTGTCTATGAAACCGCCGCCTATAACTTCATCACCGTCATAAAAAACCGCAGATTGCCCCGGCGCGACACCGAACATGCTTTCGGCATAAGTCACTTCGACTTTTCCGCCGGGCAGTATCGAGGCGCTTTCAATCGGAGCAAGCTCGGCTTTTCCACCCGGATTCTTGTAGCGATAACAACATGTTACTTCAATTCCGGCAGGCAGATAGCTGTCGTGTACAAGCGAAATGTCACTCAGTCGCATTCGCCGCACAGCCAGTTCTTCACGCGGGCCGAGCACCAGTTCGTTAAGTTCGGGTTTTACGGCAACAACATAAAGCCGCTCGGCAGCAGCGATGTTCAAGCCCTTGCGCTGACCGATTGTGTATCGACAGTAGCCTTCGTGTTCGCCAAGAAATTTGCCGGAACTGTCGAAAACCCGCCCTTTTCCGATACCGGAAAAACGCGCGTCGGAAAAAACGACATCCGAATACGAATCGTCGTCAACGGCGAAGCAGATATTCTGGCTTTCCTTTTTGACCAGTTCAAGTACACCACTGTTTCGTGCGATTTCCCGCACGGCATCCTTGTTCTCCATGTCAGAAAGCGGAAAAACAATCCCAGAAAGCTGACTCTGAGTAAGCCGGTACAAAAAATACGACTGATCCTTCCAGCGGTCGCGGGCTTTTTTCAGCCTGAACAACCCTGAAGGATTTTCTTCGATAAAAGCATAATGGCCGGTCGCCATTTTTTCGGCTCCAAGTTCGAAAGCCTTCTGCATAAGCCTTCCGAATTTGAGCCTTTTGTTGCACATGACACATGGATTGGGCGTGCGGGCGCGCAAATGCTCGGATATTGCGTACCCCAATACATCGGCAGAAAAATCGGCAGAAAGGTCAATGATGTGCAGAGGAATATCCAGAGCATTGTAAATATTGAACAATTGCTCGTCGCGCTCGCTTCCGGCAGTAAGCATACTGACGCCGAAAACGTCATGTCCCTGAGCTTTTAAAAGCAGGGCCGATACGGTACTGTCTACACCGCCACTTACAGCTACAGCTATTCTCACGACATTACTCGGCTTTCTCAGCTTACCAGAGCGGCCACACCCAGGCTGCGGTTCCTTCCAGTACATATCCAGAAGATATCAGCGAATCTCTTTCCGCCGTATCAGTTGTGTAAATATGGTCACTCGAAGAGGACTTGGCAAGTCTGAAAAGCGGAATTGTTCCATTTTCCGCAGAGGCAGCAGCATATCCCAGAGGAGCCATTGGGGCCCAGTCCGGGTCAATAAGCAGAGCCGCTTTTTCAGCAGAATCAATAGTATATATGTGATCGGCGGCACTCAGGCGGGAGAAAGCATCCAGCTGCACGGTGTTAGACGGCAACTGTTCGGAATACACCATGAAAACCGGGCCTTCCAGAACATACCCGGCCAGAGGCGGAACAGAAAACAGAGAAAATACATGATCCCGCTCGGATTCAGTTCCTCCGACAAAGCGATAAACAATCTGACGACATATTTCATCGGTACGACAGTCGCAGTCGTCGTCCAGGCGGTTGCAACTTTCTTCTGTCCCACTGTAGTCGGCGGAACATTTTACCTGACCATCTTCTCCGCAGAGATAAACGCCGTTCTGATCGCTGCATTCTCCCTGACCGACACATGACTCTCTCAGCGGAAAGATTTCGTCAGTCTCGCCGTTGCAGTCGTTATCCAGATGATCGCAGACTTCGGACCGACCGTCGTACTCCGAACCGCCGATGTCAGTCGAACAGCGATTGTTATCCGAACCGCTGCATTCCACCTGTCCCAGTCCGCATTCTCCGATGCCGACACATGGTGCTCCGACACTGAAGTCTTCATCGGTAAGATTGTCGCAATCGTTGTCCAATCCGTCGCAGATTTCATAGCTTCCCGGCTTCGCAGGATCGTTTATATCGTACTGACTGCCGCCGAAATCGCTTGAACAGACACGGGAATACAGTCCCTGGCACTCCCACAGTCCGGCTTCTTCCCATATTCCGCTGCCGCATTCTCCGATGCCGGAACACGGGGTGCCGATGGCGAGATGCTCATCTGCAATGCCGTTGCAGTTGTCGTCTTTTCCATTGCAGATTTCCTGAACGCTTTCGTCTTGGCTGCCTCCGACATCGGTAGAGCAACGCACAGAAGACGCTCCGTTACATTCGTAGAAACCGGTGCCGCATTCACCTTTTCCATCGCATGTCAGAGGAGTTCCACTTACCGGATCGACAATGAAACCTTCATCCGTCAAACCGTCGCAGTCGTTGTCGCGCCCGTCGCAGGTTTCAGGATCACCCGCCAGCAGCGGATCGTTCAGGTCATACTGGCTGCCGTTCGGATCGACGGAACAAATTGACTCGGTTTCGGAAGCGCATTCGAATTCACCGATTCCGCATTCTCCAGTTCCTGCACAAAGTCTGCCGATGTTGAAAGTCTCGTCGGTTTCACCGTCACAGTCGTTGTCAAGATGATCGCAGATTTCCTCGTATGCCGGATACTGCGAACCACCGATATCGCTTGAACAGACTCTGCTGTCCGCACTGCTGCATTCCCAGACGCCCTGACCGCACTGCCCAGTTCCCTGACACGTTTCTCCGATGCTCCAGTTTTCATCGGTGCTGCCGTCGCAATCGTCGTCAAGTCCGTTGCAGATTTCCTCCCGGCTTTCATCAACGCTTCCGCCGATATCGGTGGAACAGCGAACAGCCTCCGGGCCTTTGCATTCGTAATAACCAGCGCCGCAGGCTCCGACGCCGTCGCATGGCAGCGGTGCGCCGTTCAGCGGTGATGAAGTGTAGTTTTCATCGACTTTGCCGTCGCAGTCGTTGTCC
>JAKQSH010000240.1 GCA_029570245.1 Deltaproteobacteria bacterium
GCGCAGAAGGCGCGCTGGCCATTATCGACGGTAAGGCGAAGGTCGTAAAAGATTCTTTCTGCGACGGACTGGGAGCATGCATCGGAGCATGCCCGGAAGGTGCGCTTAAAATCATCGAACGCGAGGCCGAAGCCTTCGACGAAGCCGCAGTGGCGGAGCATCTCGGAAAAACGAATCCTCATACTGCAGAAAAAGAACCGGAAAAAATGGCTTGCGGCTGTCCGGGCAGCATAACGCGCACGTTCAGACCGGCTGCGAAATCGGCAGAAATCAACGGCTGTGAGTGTTCCGCGCCACCCTCGGAACTTGGTCAGTGGCCGGTACAATTGCGGCTGGTGCCGCCCTTCGGGCAATTGTGGGAAAACACGGACGTCATGCTGATAGCAGATTGCGTGGCCATGAGTTACCCCGATCTGCACAGAAAACTGATTCGCGGCAACTCAGTTATTATGACCTGCCCCAAGCTGGACGACATGCATTACGCCGTTGAGAAACTGGCGGCAATTTTCGGCAATCCGTTGCGTTCCGTAAGTGTAGCAATTATGGAAGTCCCCTGCTGCGGCGGTCTGATGCATATTGCGAAGAAGGCGCTGGAACTGGCCGGAAAAAATATGCCGATCGACATCGTGCGCATCGGAGTTGAAGGTCAGATGCTTGAAACTTACCGGGAGTAGTTGTTTCAGTTTTTCAGCATGCATAATAAACGAATGCGCGCCCGCAGGGCGCGCATTCGTTTATTTCAATATGCAAAGGAACTTTTCACAGTTCCAGAAAACGCCCCATAAGCCTGAAGGCCGGGCTTGTTCCCTGCGACCAGACGACTAGGTAAATATTGTCCTTAACATGTGCAATTGCGGGAGCATAAGGCGCTCCGAATTCGCCTTCGTCGTTGGCCTGCAAAGCCGAACCCTGCACCGTTAAAGAACTGCCGTCAACGCTGAAACGCTGAGCCATAACATCGTTACGTATTCCGCTGATGAGGCGGTACCACACCAGAGCGCCCCCCTCCGGCCCCACAGCTGCACCGGGAGTATGACTGTATTCGTTTGAAGCTCCGAATACGGCAGGCGCGCCCGCTTCGCTTATGCCGGACACATTTTTGAGATATATGCTCGAATGCGATTCGTCGCCGGCCATAAAAGCCAGATAAACGCGGCCTTCTGTTTCAGGATCAGCCGCCAGAGCCGGAGACGTGCTGCTGATGTCGTCAACAGCATCCAGCGCAGCGCCGGTCGGCTTGTTATCGCCGTATGGAATAAGCGCATGCTGTGCGATATCTTCGCCTTCAACGCGCTCGCGGGTCCAGGCCGTATAAGTCGCGCCGTCGGGCAGAGACGCGGCACATGGATAAACCTGCGAGTCGAGCACATTACTGTTGACCTCAAAAGCATCGCCGTCAAGCGCGCCATCGCGGTCTATGCGCTGCATGAAAGCCTGCCAGACGGTAAGATTGTCGGGTGCCCACGAACCGACAATGGCGAATCCGTCGTTCGGCTGAGCCACGACCTGCGGCATCCAGGCGTTGAAATCCGCCGCCGCACCGTTTTTCTGCATCACAAGGCGTGCGTCCTCAGTCATTACCGGAGAACCGTTCACATCGAATATGCGGTAATAAACATCCAGATTACGCGGGAACTGAGAATTGTCGGATTGCCAGGCAATAAGCAGTCTGTCGCCGGAAACAGCCAGAGCCGGGTCGATATCGTTGTAATCGGTAGTGTTTACCTTGAATGGCGCAACAATCGTTTTACCGTCGCAACCGATGCGCGTTGCAAAAACGTCGAAATAATTGTTATCATCAGGCAGGTTGTAAACAACCCACAAGCCTTCACCGTCCAGCGCAACTGCACCGTGAATCTGCGTATCCGGCCCCTGAGGGTCGATGTCTATCAGCGTACCGGCGGCGGCTGAGTCTGTACAATCGAAAGGAATTTCGGCCGGCGTCGGCTCTGGCGAAAGTTCGGACTCGACATCTTCTTCGGGTGAATCAGACGCATCTCCGTCTTCGTCCATGCTTTCTTCAGCTTCCAGATCGTCGGAGTCGCCGTCGGATTGAGTTTCTTCTTCATCTCCTCCGCAGGCAGGAAGCAGCATACAAAATACAAACCACAGAACAACGATTATCAGACAGGAGTTCAGCTTCATTTCAGATTCCTTTGCAGAGAGACAGGACTGCCCGTCATCTGCAGTTTGATTCAATATCAACGCCGCAGCTTTCGGCAATACGTTTAATTATCACGCCTGCGCACGAATAACCAAATATTCCCGGCATGGTCGAGAGACTCGGCAGGCGATTGCGTTTGCGTCCGCGCCAGTAATGATTGTCGTCTTCATCGTCCTGCGGCGGCAACGGATCGGCGGCTTCCTGCGTGGAAAAAACACACTCAATGCCTTCGTTTATGCCGCGATTGCGCAGGCGACGGCGCACAAAACGCGCCAGCGGGCATTTTTTTGTGCAGCGTATATCCGCCACTTCAAGCAGTGTCGGATCGGTGCGCCCGGAAGCTCCCATACTTGAAACAACCTTCAGGCCGTTTCTGACGCAATACTCAAGAAGCGCCACTTTGGGATTAAGGCTGTCGATGGCATCCAGCACATAATCAGGCGAGCCGGACAGCAGTTCGGCGGCCGAGTGATCGTGAAAGAAAGTTTCGAAGCATTCAATCTCCATGTCCGGGCGAATGGCTCTAAGGTAATCTCTCACCACATGCGTTTTCTGACGTCCGACATCGGCGCGCACGGCGCAGGCGTGACGATTCAGGCTGGATTCCGTGACGACATCCACGTCGATCAGGCGCAGCCGGCCTGTTCCGGCTCGCGCCAGCGCCACTGCCGCATGGCTTCCAACTCCGCCAAGTCCGACGACAACAACAAAAGCCGCGTTAAGACGCGCAAACGCAGCTTCGCCCAGAAGGTCTATTGTGCGCCCGAACATCGGGTCAGCCGATATTGAAAAGTCGCTCTGCATTCCGTGTCGTAATCTCCGCAATTTCCTCAAGCGGAACTCCACGCAGTTCCGCCATGACTTTTGCAATGTTGTACACATGCGCCGGTTCGACCTCGCGCGGCCCGATACCCTCAAGGCCGATGGCTGGAGCATCGGTTTCAAGCAGCAACCTGTCAGGTTGAAGCGTCTGTGCGGCGCGCCTGGCCTGCCTGGCTGTCGGACGAGTGAGCGCACCACCGAAAGCGATATGCATTCCCGCATCAATGAATCGCCCGGCCAGTTCCGGCCCGCGTGAAAAGGCGTGCAGAACTCCACGCAGACGCGGCGCATAATCACGCAATATTTCGAGAAGCTCTTCAAATGCACCGCGACAGTGCAGAAGTACCGGCAGGTCGAATTCCAGCGCGAGGTCAAGCTGTATTTTAAGAACTTCGATCTGACGTGCCATGTCGGCATTGTCAATTTTTGCATCCAGACCGATTTCACCAACAGCACGACATTCCGGCAAAGAGAGCATGGTTCGCAACTCTCTGATATCCAATTCTTCGTCGGCCACCCACGGATGCAGTCCGAAGGCGGCGAACACGCCGTCATGCCCGGCGATTCTGCGCAACTGCGGCCATGATGCGGCATTGTATGAAGGGGCGATGATGCGCGTCACACCCAGAGTGTGCGCACGTTCCAATACTGCCGCCGTATGAGCAGAAAGAGGCTCGAAATCGAGGTGACAGTGTGTGTCCACAAACTTCATGCAAACGTCTCAGTGTTCAGGTTGACATCTCCAAATACAAACCAGCATCGCCTCCCGCATCGAACGCACAGGCCACAACGTACAGGCAGTAACAATATAAAAAACAGCCCATGACTTATAAGAACACGCCAACAGGCTTGTGCCGCCATTATACACACTTGCACGAACATCGACATAAGAAAAGGCGGGCTTCCGACCCGCCTCTTCTCAGAGTTTACGAAAGCGTTCGTCAATAAGCGTTCAAGGGTCCGACGGCGTCTTCTACGGCGTGCAGAACACTGCGCGAACGCACGGCTTCCATCATGTTGTTGTGATCGCGGAAAAGCGGTCTGTCAACATCAAGATATTCGACGACTTCGCGCACGGCGTCGCGGGCGGCCTTTGTGCCGCGTCCGAATGAGAATTCGCGCATATCAAGCGCCTGAGCGGCTGCGATGTATTCGATGCCCAGAATTCCGTAAGCGTTGTCAATGATCTGCCGCGTTTTGAGCGACGTGTTCATGCCCATGGAAACGAAATCTTCCTGATCGGCAGCGGCAGGGATGGATTGTACTGAAGCCGGAGCAGACAGTATGCGCTGCTCGACAATAAGCATGTCGGCGCTGTATTGCGACAGCATATGGCCGGAGAACATGCCTGCGCCTTTTGTTAGAAACGCCGGCAGGCCGACTGAAAGAGCCGGGTTGAGCAGGCGATTCAGGCGGCGCTCAGACAGCACACAGACCATGGTGACAGCCGCACCCAGCATGTCGGTCGGCACGCTGACAGGGCTTCCCTGGAAATTGGCGCCGGTCAGAACAACACCTTCGTCGGGCAGGAAAATCGGATTGTCGCAGACACCGTTCAATTCGGTTTCGATCTGGCTGCGCGTCCAGCGCAACTGGTCGCGGGCCGCGCCTATAACCTGCGGAGTCGAACGCATGGAGTAGGCGTCCTGTACTTTTACTTTCATTTTGCCGGTCTGAAGATCGGAACCATTGATGATTTTCATTATGTTTTCAGCCGAAGCAATCGAACCCTGGTGTCCGCGCAGGCGATGCAGACGCACGTCATACGGACGAAGATTCGCCAGCAGCGCTTCAAGCGACATGGCGGCGGCTATTTCGGCCTGCTTAAGGAAGCGTTCGACTTCGTATACTTCTATTGCTGCCATTCCGGTCAGCATGTTGCTGCCGTTGATGGCTGCCAGACCGTCGCGGGCTTTCAGTCCGGGAACAGGGATGCCGGCCTTTTCCATGGCGGCAGAAGCGGACAGACGTTCACCACCGTAAAAGATTTCACCTTCACCCATGAGAGTCAGCGCAATCTGGCTCATCGGTGAAAGATCGCCGCAGGCACCGACCGAACCTTTCTCGCATACTACGGGAGTCAGTCCCTTGTTGAGCATATCAACATATGTCTGTGTGATTTCAGGACGACAGCCGGAATGGCCGTTGGCATGTACATTGATGCGCGAAAGCATGGCAGCGCGCACATGTTCGACTGGAGCGGGCTTGCCGATTCCGGCGGCATGATTGTATATGAGGTATTTCTGGAACTGCCGGACCTGTTCATCGTTGAGTGTCACATTGGCCAGTTCACCGATTCCGGTATTGACGCCGTACATGATTTCGCCTTCTTCGACCTTTTTTTCGAGGAAAGCGCGACACTTCCTGATTCGCAACAGTGCATCCGGGTGGAGTTCTATTTTTTCTCCGCGCACTGCGACATTGTATACGTCTTCAATTGTCAGATCACGACCGGTGATGATGATGGCCATTGATACCTCCTGAAAAACGACTGAATCTTTCAAACAACCAGCCAGAGCTTAAAACTTCATCCTTCCGAAATCAACTTCGCTTGCGAGAATTTTTCATCGCCGGTGAAAAGATTCACAACGGCAATGCCAATATGATGCAAGCATCTGCAAATACATATATTTTCCGCATACGGCTGCCGCATCGCCCTCCGCAGAAAGAAACAGCTGGAGGCCCAATACACCCCATCCGAATTTGCCAGACAGCGGTAAATGGAATATAATTTATGTATTCTGCAATCCTTCTTCAGGGGGAAAATATGAAATCAATCAGGCTGTCTATTGCATTTGCCCTCTTATTGTCCGCATTTTCTCCGGCTCTCTGTGCTCAGACAGCCACCGGACCCGCCGATCGAGATTTCGACCTGCAGACGCTGCATCCTGCGCCTGGAGCTGGCAGTTTCCTTACTGTGGAAGGCGCTCGTGTTGACGAGCACATGGGTTACTCCGTCGGAGGAATATTCGGCTTCCAGTATCGCCCCCTCGGAATCAGCACGCCCAACGGCTCTTATGCACTGATGAAATACCACGGCAGTCTCGATCTGCTCGGCTCCTACTCCATTTACAAAATTTTCGAGATCGGTCTGGCGTTGCCTGTAATTTATTATCAGGCCGGAGAAGATGTATACGTCAACGGAACAGTCGTAGAAGAAGCGCCGGGAGCAGTTGCAGGGCTGGGTGATCCGCGTCTGCATTTAAAACTCGATCTGTTGAACCCGCTGAAAACCAACTTTGAAAACTTCGGTCTGGCTTTCATACTGGTAACATCTTTTCCTGTCGGTAACGCCATAGCGCCGGACGATTTCATGGGCGATTCAATGTTGACGGTCAACCCCAAACTGGCTTTTGAATCTTCTGTGTGGCGTTTCCGTTTCGGCCTCAACGCCGGTTATCTCTGGCGGGAATATAAGGAATTTTACAGCGGAGAAGTCGGTCAGCGCATCACATTCGGATTCGCCACCGAGGCGCTGATAATAAACGATCTTAAAGCCATGCTGGAAATGTTCGGCGAAAACGGCTTCAGTTCCGGCGCAAAATCAACCCCGCTCGAAATGTACGGCGGCCTGAAATATCAGGTTTACAAAAACCTGTGGCTCACTTTTGCAGCAGGAGCCGGCATGAGCATCGGAAACGATACCATTGATCGCGGCATGGGTGCGCCGACAGTGCGCGGGCTGGTCGGCATAAAATGGGAGCCGGAAATAAAGCACGACCCGGACAACGACGGTCTTCTGGATACGTCAGATCAATGCCCTGACGCCCCCGAAGACGTTGACGGCTTCCAGGATGAAGACGGCTGTCCCGACGAAGACAACGACAACGACGGCATACCGGATGCATCGGACAAATGCCGCGATAAACCGGAAGACATGGACAAGTTCGAAGATGAAGACGGTTGCCCGGAAGGCGACAACGACGCCGATGGAGTAGATGATACGGCAGACCGCTGCCCGACCGTAAAGGAAGACCGCGACGGCTTCGAGGACAATGACGGCTGTCCCGACGAAGACAACGACTCTGATGGAATTCCGGACGCAAAAGACGCCTGTCCGGACAAGGCAGAAACAGTCAACGGACACCTTGACGACGACGGCTGCCCGGATCAGAAGCCGAAACTGATCGAAGTCAAGGGTGAAAAAATCGAACTCAAACAGAAGGTCTTTTTCGATCCGGGGAAAAGCGTTGTTCTGAGGCAGTCTTTCGAATTGCTGGACGAAATAGCACTGGTGCTTCTGCAACGCAATGATTTACGCATAAGAATCGAAGGTCACACCGACAACGTCGGCTCGCCGGAACAGAACCGCGAGCTTTCAAGAAAACGTGCTCAAGCCGTCAAGGATTACCTAGTGCACAAAGGCATTGCGCCTAGTCGCCTGACTGTTGAAGGCGTCGGCCCGGACAAGCCCATTGCGCCCAATACCATCGCCGAAGGCCGGGCAGCCAACCGGCGCGTGGAGTTTATTATTGTGGAATGATTCCAGAGGGGAAAATCATTTCTGCAGATAAAAATCCGCGATCTGCCTGAAATGAATCAGACAGCAAAAACTTTAATAAGGGGTGTTCTTTAAAAAAAGGGGGAAAACATGGCATTCAGAAGCTTCATTCCGATTGCGGCCTTTTTATTGTCCGCACTTTTCTCTTCATGCTTATTTGCTCAGGAAACAACTGCTGAAGTTGTGCCTGAAGAACAACTGAAGAGTGTAAAAACAGACACGGATGGCGACGGATGGCACTTCAGGGTAAAGCCGTCCAGCAGCTTCAGCTTTAACGACAGCCGCAAAGTTGTAGGTCAGCCGGAAGGATATTCTCTGACTTTCGGTCTGAACTTCGAGTCGAGCATAATCCTGTTCAAAGGACGGCATGAATGGCGTAACACTTTCATCCTGGTGGAGGCAATCTCCAGAACGCCAGTAATAAAAGAATTCATAGTCACTGCCGATTCTCTCGACATTGAAAGCATGTATCTTTACTATTTCTATCACTGGTTCGGCCTTTATGGCCGTCTGGCGCTGAACACACATATTCTTCCGGGCCTGGATGTAAGGCCCGAACAATCCACATACGCAGTAACCCGTTCCGGCGGAAACATCGACACACTGCTGGACGACAAAGTCAGACTGACCGATCCGTTCCAGCCTCTGACATTGAAAGAAGGTCTGGGTCCATTTTTCAGGCCGCTCACAAAGGAAGAAGTCAACCTCGAATTCATGCTGGGATTGAGCTTCTGGGAAACATTTAACGAAGGCCAGCTGGCTGTAAAAGACGACGGCGGCACTTCAGAGATAGAACTGATAACCATGCAGAATGTTTATCAGCTCGGTGCAGAATCCATAAACCGCCTGTGGGGCGAACTGTGGGAAAAGCGCATCAGCTATCTGGCCGCAGCCGAACTGATGATTCCGTACTACATGACCCCCGACGACAGCGGTTTGAGCACCGGTGAAAAACTTAACGTAAAGATAAACGGGCGCATAGATTTCCATCTGGTCGAATGGTTTGCGCTTTCATACGAACTCAAGGCTCTTAGAGAGCCTCAGGTACTGGACGACTGGCAGATTCAGAACAGCATTCTGATGACGCTGAGTTATTCGCTGTACAAGTTCAAAGCCTATTGATGAAAACGCACAATCCGACACGAACCATTAAAGAGACGGAGAGAAACAATGAATAAAATCCTTGCAGCTCTGACTGTTCTTATATTTTCGTTTATGATTCAATCCTGCGGCGATGGAGGCAACAAAAACGATTATGCAAACTGCACCGACGCAGGCAACGCCATCAGATACTGCATGAACGCCATTGAAGGCTCAGGCACATACGACGACGCCTATGCAGGAAAGCTTATTGCGGCCTGCGAAGCCATGCATGATCTGGGCTGCGTGGAGTGTATCTTCAACAACACCTGTGACGTTCCCAACGCCAGAACCCAGGCCGACATCTGCTACGAATCGGGCCAGTGCGGAGAATTTGTGGTGGAGTGACAATCTGCAAAGCCTTACAACAGAGCCGCCGGAGATTCACCTGGCGGCTTTTTTCTTTTCCGGCAGTAAAAGCGAAAAGACGATGGTAAGCGTCAGCGCCGATGCGATGAACGCCAGGCTGTATGCGACCGGAACGTGGAAATAATCGCTGACGACCATTTTGATTCCGATGAATATCAGTATTACAGCCAGACCGATATTGAGATAGCGCAGTTTTGCAATGGCGCCCTCTATGAGAAAATACAAAGCCCGCAGGCCCAGAATGGCGAAGACGTTCGAGGTGTAGACGATAAAGAAATTGTCCGATATTCCAAGCACTGCCGGAACGGAATCGAAGGCGAAAAGCACGTCCGAAAACTCAACGATGATAAGCACGAGCAGAAGCGGAGTTGCCATACGCACGCCGTTTTCACGCACAAAAAATTTCTGGCTTTTAATTTCTTTCGAAAAGCGCAG
>JAKQSH010000194.1 GCA_029570245.1 Deltaproteobacteria bacterium
GCTCACACAAGGCCGCCGCCAGCGCCGCCGCAACCGATGCAACCACGCTGCCCGCCACCACATACCGGGCTTTTTGAATTGGGTCTGGCATTATGCTTTCAGCGCCGTCCGATCAATGTCCGGCTGCGCTGCGCCGCAGCAGCAGCAGAATTACGAAAGACAGAGCCAGCGACAGTATGGCTGCATTCGCCGCAGCTGAAGAACATCCGCCGCCGCCTTTGCCGGTAGGTTCAGGCTCTTCAATCAACTTGCAGGAAGCCGAGGGCGCGGCGCAGTTGCGGGCTTCGCAGTCGTCGCGTTCGACGCGCGTGACCAGATCGAGACAGTTGATTTTCTCCTTGTTTTCGCCGGTCAGACAGGCGATGTAGGCCGTCCATTGTTCCTGCGCCTGCATTGTGCCTGATTCCACACAGCCTTCGCGGCAGGTGGCGCTGTCGCAGTCGGTGTAACAGCGGTTCAACTGATGGCAGTCGAGATCGCCGAAAACCAGCGGTCCGCCGTCGGTATCGCTCTCGATTTCGGAATCCCCGTCTTCTGCAGTCTCATCACCATCGGATGCGGCTTCGTCGCCGTCGGGCGCGCTTTCATCGCCGTCGGGAACGCTTTCAGAATTCTCGCCGTCTCCGTCGGGCGCGTTTTCGTCGCCGTCGGGAGAAACTTCCGAATCTTCGCCGTCTCCGTCAGGCTGGGGAGAAATTTTTTCGGCATCAATCGACCAGGCGGCGTCGGCGCCCTCGCCGTGATGCGAAAGAATGACATAAAGCCAGTCGAAGGCCGGGTCGATTTCGCTGAATTCGAAATGGCTGCTCTGGGCTGAGACAAGCTCCAGCTTCTGCACGTTGACGGCTCCGCGTTCTTTGCTGCCGTTGTCCAGCCACACCAGCGCCGCGCGGTAATCGCTCAGTTCCGGCAGTGTAACGTCTATGGCCAGCTTGTCTGAAAAAGCGATGTCCGAAAGCCGGATGCGCACCGCAGAAGCCGTCCAGGGTTTTATGCCCATGCTGACGCTTTTGGGAAGCGTGGATATTATGCGTGTGTCGAATGACGGAAGCTCCAGCAGCGAGTAGGCGAACTGCCCGTAATTGACGAAATTCCAGACCGCCCAGTTCAGCATGATGTCGCCGAAAACGATGTCGGGTTCCCACAGATAAAGAATGTCCTCAAGACCCTGCGGGCCGTTGGCGGCTTCCATGGCCCAGTCGCTCAGAATGGTCGGATTGTAGGCGTCGGCCAGAAAAAGCGCGAACAGAAGAGTGGCGCCATGATCCAGCGCCATGCGCCCGCCCTGTTCTATTCCCACCAGCGGATAAGCTTCGTCGGCGAAGTCTTGGATATCCGGCAGAAAATCTTCGTAGCCCATCAGCCAGGCGTTGGCTCGTCCCAGCGAATCCAGCACCCAGTCGTCTTCGTCGTTGTCGCGCCCCCAGGCGCAGATGCCGCCCATCTCGCGCGCCAGATCGGCCTGGCGGGCCGTGCTTGAGAGATTTTCGTAATGCAGAAAAACGATTTCGTGCTTATTGGAACCGGGCGACGGCTGGTTGTAGTAGTCTTTTTCCAGATCGGCTTTGCGGAAATAAGCCGTTACCGGTTCGATGGCGGCGTTGGAGTGAATGTCCTGAACGACTATATAAAGCCTGTCGCTGTAATCCCAGTTGTCCGGCATGCCTCCCAGCAGAGCCGTAGTCTGCGCGTAAATGCCGCCGGAACCCTGCGGAGCCTGATCTGTGAATGCGTCAAGCAGGGCGTCGATGTCGGCCTGTACAACTCCGGCGTTCCACAGCGAATTCTGCACGAAAACAAAAGCTTTCGCGTCTGCGGCGCGGCAGGTGGCATCCAGCGTTATTTCTTCGGGCAGCACCATCGAATAGTCGTTGGCGTTGAAAGTGCAGGTCGTTCCGACGGAAGGACTGTTGCTGCAGATGGCCGCCTGAGCGGCATTGAGGCAGAAAAACAGCATCACGGCTGCAATAGCGGAAGAAAAACGCATTTCATCACCATAACCATAGAGTTCAACTTAATTAATCATAATATCAGAATCTAAACCATATGCCAAGCAAGCCGATGTCTGTAAACCGGATAATCGCCGGAACAATCCGCTGTCGCTTCGCCCTTGACTGTGCATGAAAAGACCTTTAAGCTGTTGCGGAACATGAAATTGTTCTGTCATAAACTCCAGCGAATTTTAGAGGCTTGCATGAAATCCATATTCGCGCGCACTGCTTTTGTTCTGTTTACAGCCGTTTTCGGTCTGCTGCTTTTTGCGGCCTGCGGCGGCGATTCGGACGAATCTTCCGACGGCGATGGCGAGAACGCCGGAGAAGATTCGGACGGCGACATTGAAAGCACTGAAGACTCCGAAAACGCCGACGGCGACGCGGACTCGCCTGAAGCCGAGAGTGAAGCTTCCGATGTTATTGATCCGCACAAGGAAGTGCGCGGCGATTTCATCGTGGTCTGGCTGGCGGGAACCCCTCGCGAAATGGGACGCCAGCAGGGCGAACTGCTGCATGACGAACTCGCCGCCGGAATGGAATACATCCGCAACGATATCGGCATGAGCGCCATGGTCGATCTGGCGCGCTCGAAGGGCATCATGGACCTGGCCTACGCGAATTCGTACCCGGAAGTCATTGAGGAATGCGAAGGCATGGTGGAAACCGCCGGAGATGTCGGCTGGACCGTAGATCAGTGCCTGGCTCTGAATTTCGGAGATGTTCTGGTGGAATTCCTTATCGAGGGCATGCCCGATCTGCCGGAAGAGACGAAATCGGCGCTGAAAAAATTCCTGCCCGGATGCAGTCAGTTCACCGTAAGCGGACGCGCCACCAGCGACGGCAGACTTTATCACGGTCGTCTGCTGGACTGGAGTGAAATCGGCTACATACTCGAAAACCCGACCATCTTCGTGCGTCAGCCGAACGGTGGAATTCCGCATATTTTCATCGGGTTCCCCGGCAACCTGAGTCCTTATTCGGGCATAAACGCCGAAGGTCTGGTTATAAACTCCAACGAAGCCGATCCGCTGGATTCCAGCGTACAGTCGCTTGAAGGCGGCAGTCATGTGCAGCTGGTGGGGCGCATTCTTCAGGAAGCTCACAACTACGATGAAGCCGCCGCCATGGTGCAGAACTTCGGACACATGAGCGCCGAACTGGTTATGGTGTCGGACGGCAATGCCGGAAAAGCCGCCGCCTTCGAAATGTGCGCCGCCGGCACAGGCATACGCGAGCTTGACAACGATGTCGTTTATATGACAAATCATTTTGTGTCCGATTCGACTTCCGGCTTCGACGCCGACCCGATCGGAGATTCCAGCCGCAGACGCTTCGACCGTCTGGCGCAACTTCTGCCCGAAGGCGCAAGCGCTTCTCTCTTCGGCACGCTGAACCCGCAGAGCATCGTCGAAAATGTGCTGCGCGACCGCGTAAATCCCGACAACGGCGAAGAATTCGGGCTGGACGTTTTCGACAACGATTCGAGCCTGGCCACCAACGGCGCGCTCTTCGGCATAATTTACGATCCGGCGAAGCGTGTTTTCTGGGTGGCCGCCGGATATCCGCTGCCGGTGCCTTCCAAGTCGTTTGTCGGATTCTCGGTCGGAGAACTTCTGGGTGAAGAAAACGCCGTGTTGCCCGATCCGGCAGTGATCGAGTAACACCCGGCGGGCAGGCCGCTTCTGCTGCGGCCCTGCATATGCAGTATGTACATTGACAGGTGCCGGAATGACTGATTCGGATTACACAAACGATCAGTTGAAAAATCTGCGCGAGCGGCTGGAACGATGCCGCCGCGAAAGCGAGCGCGAAAGACGCACGCGCGAGATGCTCGCCGAAAGCGACGGGCAAATCAAAAGCCTGTTCGACAACGCACTGAT
>JAKQSH010000259.1 GCA_029570245.1 Deltaproteobacteria bacterium
ATTCAGCAGAAACGCACGATCAGCGCCATTGACATTAAAACCCTGATTCAAACCTTCAACCAGCATCATCGGACAATTCGGGCCGGGCCCGTCGCCATCGACAGTGTCATCTCCATCGCTTTCAATTTCGATTTCATCTTCGGCAGTATCGCCATCCGGTGAAATCTCGTCTTCCACACCATCGCCATCTACGGATTCTTCCGCGCCGTCGTCGTCACCGTCAACTATATCCAGCCCTTCACCGTCTGCTTCGGCGCTATCGCCGTCAATATCGCCATCCAGCTCAAAATGCGGCTCGTCGCCGTCCGACTCGTCATCCGACGTTTCATCGCCGCCGCAGGAAGCGAGAAAAGCAGATGCGGCAAGAGCAAACGTGAAGGCAAAAATCCACAGCGATTTTTTCATTTCTGCACCCCGATCATTCAAGTTATCAGATTAACTTCCGATTATCATCATTCAAGATTCAGAAACACTTTTGAATATTTTCCCGGATTTCCGTTCGAGCTGCAAGCTTTATTTGGCCTGTGAAGATATTTATTCAGAGATAAACCCAGCATTAATCTTTCATGCTTTTTACCAAATTAAAAATTTGACTTCAAATCCGAAGCAACTAGAATGACATGTCAGTCGCCGACTGACATGTCATTCTAGTTGCAATTATAGAAAGGAGGCCATCGAAAACACGGATTCTGCGGAACTGGTTTTGATATTGATTGGAAACAACAAACAGCTAAAATGGAGAAAACAAGTATGCTGAAAAAATGGGCAACTGTAATCGTGGTAGTCGTTTCTGTTTTTATAGCTTCGCTGGCTCATGCTGAAGACAAATATCCCTTTGCACTTGCGGATCGCCCGTTGACTTTAAATGACGGAATGATGCGGGTTAAATTCGATTACGGTCTGGGATTGAACGACGGACGCATGGCAAAAGACATGTGGTTGAATCTGGGTTATGCCTATGGCCTCACTGACAACTGGGAGTTGGGAACCTGCATTGAAGCGATGGATTACAGTAACGGTCGCTCCAGTGCTCTGGGGTTCGGTGGCATATCTATTTATGGGCGCTATCAATTTATGGAATACCTAGGACTCGACCTTAGCGTTTATTTCCCCGGTGACAGAACATACATCGACAGCTTCGGTGACCAGTTGCTTGGTTTAAATGTTGCTCTACCCGCACAATATATAATTATAAAAGAAACCCTTAAACTGCACGGCGGACTGGCGCTGGATGCCTCTTTTGTGAAAGACTCGTAACCAACTTCAGGCGGCAAATCCATGCAGTTCGATCTTCTGCTTGATTACGGTCTGACCTGGAATATCATCCCCGAAATATTCCTCGATCTCAGTTCCGGCGCTAATTTCGGAATGTATCCAGCAAACGGAAGTTTCGGCGACCGCGTGGAGATTCCTTTGCAGCTGAGTGCTGGTGGAACTCTGATAAACGGCGATCTGGACCTGGCACTGGCCTTCAGACTCGACAATCTTAATCCGCCTGCGGGTGGCGCCATCGACTCGAAAAGCGTCTGGCTGAATGCCGCTTTCCGTTTCTGAACAGACAGATAAAAGGTGAAGTTTCTCGAACAAGGCCGGGTCTGCCAGACCCGGCCTTGTTTTTTGTCTGGTACATATTCTTTTCCCATCAGGATTTTTTCCTTAACAAAACAAAAATAACGATAGACAGAAAAAACAGAAGGGACTAGAATATTTTAAGTTTGCGTATGAGCAGCTTTGCGGTTCCAGCCTGTTCTTTTTTCTGTTGATCGTTTTGCAAACCGAAACAAGGCGAGCAGTACAGATATGAAAAACGTCCATAAACACTTTGGGGGGGTGTTAGCCCTGGTGTTTGTCGGGATTCTCGGTCTTTGCGTTTTCGTAATGGGTTTCAGACACGTAAACGCGGCGCTTGAATCCGGCTCGCTTGAACTGACTATTCTGCATACGAACGACATACACGCCCGCCTCAGCGAATTCAACAGTTTCGGCAATCCATGTAGCCCGGAAGAATCCAAACAGCAGGTCTGCTTCGGCGGTGTGGCCCGCCAGGCCACGGCAATAAAGCGCATCCGCGAGAACGAGAAAAACGTGCTGCTGCTGGACGCCGGAGATCAGTTTCAGGGAACCCTCTTCTACACGACCTTCAAAGGCGCGCCGTTTGCGCAGTTTATGAACCAGCTCGGCTACAACGCAATGACCATCGGCAACCACGAGTTCGACGACGGTCCGGCGGAGCTTTCGGATTTTATTCACGCTCTTGATTTTCCAATACTCTCCGTCAACATCGACTTCAGCCGCGAAGCTTCGCTTAAAGATTCCGTAGAACCTTACAAAATAATGGAAATCGAAGGCCGCAAAGTAGGAATACTCGGATTCACCACCGAAGAAAGCCGTTACATTTCCAGCCCCGGCGGCGACATCCGCTTTAAAGATATCGTGTCTTCCGTGCAGAACGCCATCGACTGCATGGAGTCTCACGGAGTCAACATCGTAATAGGACTCAGCCATACCGGCATGGGGCGAGACATCGAAATCGCAGCGGCGGTAGATGGTCTGGACGTGCTCATCGGCGGACATACACATACGCTGCTGTCAAAGAAAATAGACCCGGAACTCGGCGATTATCCGACGGTTGTAACATCCACATCCGGCAAGCCGGTGCTTATTGTAAGCGCAGGAGAGTACGGAAAATATCTGGGACATCTTAACGTAAGTTTCGACGAAGACGGCGTTGTCCGGCGCTGGTCTGGCGATCCTCTGCTGCTCGACAGAAACATCCCGCAGGATGAAAAAATACTGACGCAGGTCAAAGACCTCGATCGTCGCCTTGACTATATCCGTCAGCAGGAAGTCGGCATAACAAAAGTGGACCTTAACGGCGACAAGGACGATTGCCGTTTCCATGAATGCAATATGGGCAACCTGATCGCCGACGCTCTCTTGTGGGAAGCCCGCGCCCAGGGTGCGCAGATCGCCTTCATAAACGGCGGCGGAATCCGCGCAAAGATTCCGCGCGGAAAAATCACCATGGCGCAGATACTGCAGGTGCTGCCATTCGGAAACTCGGTGGCGACACTCAAGCTTAAGGGTTCCGATATCCGAAGAGTGCTCGAACACAGCGTCAGCCGTGCCGACAATCCTCTTAACGAGGGAACGGGGCGCTTCCTTCAGGTGGCAGGAATCAGCTTCGCCTGGGATTCTTCGCAACCGGTCGGTTCGCGCGTCGTAGACGTTAAAGTCGTTTCGCATGACGGCGTGAGCCGCAAACTGGACGATAACGAGATTTACAGCGTCATAACGGCTGATTTCATCCGCCGGGGCGGCGACGATTACAGCGTGCTGAAGGAAAACGCCATAAATCCCTACGATTTCGGACGTGTTGCATCCGACGTACTGGCCGGATATCTCAAAGAGTTTTCACCGATCGAAATCGGAGTCGATGGCCGCATTACACGCGTCAATTAAAGCGAACTGAAATCATAAAACAAAAGCCGTCCATACAGACGGCTTTTTTGTTTTTGCAAGAGCCTTTGATTATTCACACCAGAAATTGTCAGTAATAAAAAAGCTGCCGTTCCCTTGAGACAGGTCGATTTCACCGGACCATATTTCGGAGTTTACATTTCCTGCATCCGTGATTCTGCGAGAGAGAATGACATCAATTGCCGTTGGACTGCTGCCGAACGGCACAGAGATTCCGAAATCGAAAGGACACATACACTTGCAGCGCCCATAAGCGCCATAATCTCCCTGCGGATCATCCGGTGTGGCAGGGCGGTCGATTTCAACGATTTCGAAAACGGTGCTCTGATCGACGGAGCGGTCATACAGATAAATGCTGTGAAATCCACAACAATTCAGATACACATCGCTGTTTATGAAATATATCAGACCGTTTTCTGCGTCGTACTCCCAGCTGAACATTTCCGGCGGGCAATCAGTTTCGTCACCTTCACTCATTGCTCCGTTCTTACAGCCGCCGGCAAATGCTCCCGTCCCTATTCCGGGGTCGAGTTCAGCTTCTGTTTCAGCTT
>JAKQSH010000263.1 GCA_029570245.1 Deltaproteobacteria bacterium
GCTCGACCTGCGTCTGGACAAAAGATGGATTTTCAACACCTGGATACTGAACACATATCTTGACGTTCAAAGCGTGTACTACTACGCAAATCCGGTCGGGGTGGTTTACAACTACGATTATTCGGAAAAAGGCTACCTGAGAATGCTCCCGATATTGCCGTCAATCGGCATCAAAGCCGAATTTTAAGGCGGAAAGGCGAGAGACATGAAACTAAACATGAAACATCCAATAAAATCAGCTGTGTTGTACTGGTTGATGTCCTTCTTACTACTTACAGCTTCGGCCTGTGGTCCGACTTTCGACGACGATTCGAAGAACATTCTGAAGAAGCCGGAAATTCTGGCCGTAACGCTTGACCCTCCCGAAGCGGCTCCCGGCGATACGGTACGGGCATCATTTCTTGCTGCCGATCAATTCGGAGCGATAAGCAAACCAGTCGAAGACGGCACAGGACTTTTACAGGTCTGGATGCTGTCGGAACCGGGGGCTTCGGCTTTCGCATCAGCCGCAGCTGACAACGGCAGCGTTGGCTCTTCCGGCGAAGAAAACGGCGACACTTCGGAAACGCAGGCTCCCGTCATGGAAAATATCGGCATTCTGCCGGATTATGATTTCACTGTGTACGACTCTGCCGAATATACCTTCAATCAGGACGGCCTGGCTCCGCAGTTGTTGAGCCTTATTTTCTTCCCGCGAGGTGTTGATCCAGCGGCGTTACAGAACGAAAACGCATATGGCGAAATTCAGAAAATGATAGAATCCGGCCTGGCGCAGATGACACTGCGTACTCTTGTCGTAAGCAACAGAAGCACGCAGAACCGCAATCCCCGCATTACGGCGGCTAGCGCCGGAATAAACGAAAGCGCCATGCAGGAGCTTGTGTTTCTAAGCAGCGCATCGCCAGAAGATATCGCAAAAGCCCGAAACAAAGCTGCGGCATCACCATACGAGATCAAGTATGCCAAAAATCTTCGCCTGCATCTGAGCATTACTGTTGAAGACGACGGAGACCCGGAAGACGAACTGCTGTATCAGTGGATAAGCAATGCCGGAGAATTCAGGGAACTTCCCACCGAAGAACGCGACTGGATTGTACCGGAATATGTCGAACCTGCCGGAGAATTCAGCGACCAGAGCGGACAGGAAGTAGTCGATCCGCGCAGCGATCCGAACCTGCACCCGATATGGGTCATAGTGCGCGACAACGGAGTAGAAAATCAACTAGGTCAAAGTTGGGTGGAATTTTATGTGCGGGTGAAGAAATAGCACTTTTCTTCGGTGTAATCGCTCTTCATGTTTGGAAAAAGTTAAGACTGCGAATAGAATTATGGCCGTCTGAAATTTTTAAGGAGATGGCCATGAGTTCTGATCTGCTGCGCCCCGACGGTTCACCCGCTTTCGGTCTGTATACAGGCGAAATCAAAAATCTCGATCTGTCACCGTACAAGCTTCCAGGCCTGTGGAACACTTCCATTTTAAAGCCCCTGCGAGCAAAACGCTGGCGTTTTGTGGGGCTTTTCTCGGAAGAAATCGTCTGCGGAATGGCCGTCGTTGATGCCGGATATGTCGGAACGGCTTTCGCCTATGCTTTTGACATGAAAGAAAAACGTATTCACGAATTCAAGGCACAAAGCCCACTGGGACGCGCAGTATGCATGGCTGACAGCGCAGTTTGCGGAGAAGCCGTTTTCGAAAAAGGCAACAATCGAATCGGCCTTTATTACGGACTCGGCAACAACAACAGCAGCAAAGTGGAAGTTGATGTGAAACTTGCCTCCGGCAGGCTGATTATCGAAGCCGATTTTGCAGAGACCGATGCAAACGCAGTTCCCCACCAACTTATATCGCCCACACCGGGAGGCTCATTCGCTTTTACACATAAAACCGCCGGAATTCCGGCAACCGCTACGGTTTCATATCCGGGCCGGACAATAAAACTGGATTCCGGCAATACATTCGCAGGAATTGATCACACCGCAGGATATCACGATTATCACTGGGTCTGGTACTGGTCAGCCATGGGTGGCATTGCCGAAAACGGTCAGCGCATAGGTCTTAATCTTGTTTCACCGGTGCATCATCCAACATTTACCGAAAACGCCATATGGGTTGACGGAAAACGTTACCCGGTCGGTCAGGCCCGCTATACTTTCGATAAAAACAACATTCTAAAGCCATGGACAGTTAAAACCATTGACGACATGGTGGAACTTGAATTCACTCCCTACGGCGAACGCTGGGAAAATTTCAGCGCCGGAATCTTCAACAGCCGATTCCATCAGCCGGTTGGAAAATACAAGGGACTGTTCCGCGTTGAAGGAAAAGAAATCCGCTTCAGCAACGTTTCAGGCGTCTGTGAAGATCACGAAGCGCACTGGTGATTGATTTCAGGATGCCCGCGACAGACGCGGCGCCAGTATGGCAGCCAGCAGATAACTGGCGGCGGCCAGCCCCAGTACAAGACTGAAGCCGAAGCCCATTGCAAGAATTACGGCCAGAACGGAAGCCGTAACCGAAGCTACGCCATTCCAGGCCCAGTAAATGCCAAGGTCGCGCTCGCCGCTTTCGTTAAGTTTTTTGACAGCCTGCGGAAACGCCATTCCCATAAGGAAAGAAATGGGAGCCAGCAGCAGTACAGCGGTAATAATGCGCAGGTACTCAGGGATGGCGATGAGTGCGTTCAGCAAAGGTCCCCCACCGATCGCCCACAAAATCATTCCAACGACCACTGCAACAAGAATCATACTCAAAGGAATCTTTGAACAGATACGGTTACTCAGCATGGAGCCCAGACCAGAGAATACCAGAATACTAAACATCACCACACTCAGCGCGTAAGCCGGATTGCCCAAGAACAGCACCAGCCGCTGGCTGAAAGTCACCTCGAACATCATAAACCCAAGCCCGATTGCTGCAAAGTACAGCCAGCCTGTCGGGCGACCTCTGCCGGAGGAACTCAGTCTGTAAGAAATAAAAAGAAGCGCCAGCGACGCCAGAATCATTTCGAACAGCAATATTGCAAGAATGGTCTGTCCGTCCAGGCCGTGCAGCAGGCTGTGAACAAAT
>JAKQSH010000285.1 GCA_029570245.1 Deltaproteobacteria bacterium
GGAAGCCATCTTTGAGATCACCTTCATCTCCGTCCGGCTCAATTTCATCTCCGTCCGGTTCGATTTCATCACCGTCGGGCTCGGTTTCATCACCGTCCGTTTCCGTTTCATCTCCGTCGGACACAACGACATCGCCGTCCTCTTCGGCTTTGTCGCCATCGACAACAACAGACAGACCGTCGTCTTCATCGCCGTTGCCGCCGTCACCGTCACCGTCCTGCGACAGATCACCGTCTTCTTCGCCTTCACCCTCACCTTCTCCGCCGTCATCGCCGGTAGTGCCTTCACCACAGGAAAAAGCCATAATTGCAACAAGCAAGAGAAGCGCGCAAATGAAACTACACTTCTTCATCTGTTATCTCCTTGATCAGAGCGATTGAACTTCATGTCTCCCAGCGGAGGCAGCTTTTTAATCTTTCCAGCTTGGTTATATATATCACAAATATTTACGCTGTAAAACCAGATATTTGTTCTGCTCACACAAATATTTGCACCGGACTTGTAAAAATATCAGGGAAAGATATATAAAATCCATTTTGAGATATAGGACAGGGCAGCAGAAAGAATGAAACAAGCTAACGAAAACAAAGAGAAATCCAGACAATCAGGAAAGACTCCGGCATTAAAATATCTTGTTTTTGCGCTGTATTTCGCCATGCTGCTGCTTGCAATGGAGATGCTGGTGCGCTTCTACTGGAACGAACCGCCGTCAAACACTCTGGTAGGCGGCAACCATCCTATATATCATCATTGGCCTTCGTACATGCCTGACGAGCTTGTCGGGCGCATGGACATGCGCAGGAAAAAACACGCTCTCGAAAAAGCACCGGAGATCAGACGCATAGTATTTCTGGGAGACAGCTACACCTTCGGACTGGGCGTATCGGAAAACGAAACGATTGCAAGCTTTTTACAGAAGCAACTGGACAGCCGTTGCGGCAGGGGAAAATTCGAAGTCCTGAATTACGGAATGGTGTCCTACTCGCCGATAATCGAAGAAATGATTTATCGCGACATAGTTTCGCGCCTGTCGCCGGACCTGATAATACTTCAATTGGACCCGTTTGATCCGCAGGAAGATCATCTTTACACCGAACTTGCCACATTCGACAGCAATGGAACGGCACTGGCGGTAAATGGAATTCCGCCGGAACACAAATGCCTTGAGCGACTGGCACTGTTCCGTTTCTTCCGTTTCGCCGCCAGAGTTATCCGTTACGGCGGCAACCATATCCGCCCCGATCTGCGCATGAACCTGCGTTCCGATTTCTTCTACAACCCTCAGAAATACCACAACTGGCTGGATTTCAGCTTCTCCATACTTTCAAGACTCAACAGACGGGTCAAAGCCGACGGCGCAGAAATGCTGCTGATTACCTACCCAAATCCGCTGTTTCTGAAAAACAGAGAAGGCTACGAGCAAGCCATAAAATTCATCAGCAACGATTTCATCCAGGTCAGACACGAAACAGAGCTGCCGGATATGATAATGCAGCGTTGCCGCGAAAATGGAATTGAATGCCTCAACCTGTGGCCGGATTTCAGGCGCGAAGAAAAACAGGCATCGCCGGATCGCGGAAACGAGCTTATTTTCAATCAGACAGACGGACATTACACGGTATGGACAAACAAATGGGTTGCCGGACTGGTTTTTGATGCATTGCGGCAAAAGACTGATATGATTCCTGTTATCCTCCCAAACCCACAACTGGCTCCATGATCTCCCGTGCCTAAAGTACCCGAACAGACAGTTTGCCCGAAGATTCCTTTCCATTAACTGTATTTTTTGTCCATACAAAGAATTGCCTTGTAAATCCAACATGTTGCGCCACACAAAGTACGGCTTTTTTGCTTTACTTTTCAGACATCCGGTGATATTGTTCCGCATGCTCTTTTAATGAACTCAAACCAGCAGAACTGTTACCATTTCGGAGTAAAAATGACAATCCAGAACGGCTCTTCCGATTATACCTCAAAAGACATAAAAGTTCTCAAAGGCCTTGACGCAGTGCGCAAGCGCCCCGGAATGTACATCGGCGACACCGACGACGGTTCGGGTCTGCACCGCATGATTTACGAAGTCGTCGATAACTCCATCGACGAAGCGCTGGCCGGTTACTGCGACCGCATTTCCGTAACCATACATGTTGGAAACAGCGTCACGGTAAAAGACAACGGGCGCGGAATCCCGGTAGACATGCATCCGACCGAAGGCAAAAGCGCCGCAGAAGTCATTATGACGGTGCTGCATGCCGGCGGCAAATTCGACCAGAACAGCTACAAAGTGTCCGGCGGTCTGCACGGCGTCGGTGTTTCAGTCGTCAACGCACTGTCGTCCAAACTGATTCTCGAAATCAAACGCGACGGCAAAGTACATATGCAGGAATACAAGCACGGCACCCCCGAATACGACCTGAAGGTTGTCGGCACAACCGAGAAAACCGGCACCAAGATTACATTCTTCCCATCAACCGACACATTCAAAAACATCGAGTTTTCTTACG
>JAKQSH010000303.1 GCA_029570245.1 Deltaproteobacteria bacterium
CCACTTCCAGTTCAGCACCGCTTTCAAGCACAAGCGGAAACACTGGTAAAGAAACTGCCCTGAACACATTACCGACCCTGTCGGAGTCACTGGCGCTTATTTCCTGAATGGTCACGGGCATTTCACCGGTACTGCGTATCAAGACCTTACGCTCCGACTTCTGACCGACAGGCACCGATCCGAAATCAACTTCTGTAGGAAAGAAATCAAGCCTGCGGTCTTTACTAACATCAAGCTCCATTTCTTCTTCGGCTTCATCGTCGCCGTCGATGTTTTCCTCATTGTCGCCATCGACAATAACGCACTGCCCAAGAACGCAGGTTTCTCCCAGCGGACAGTCGTCTTCGTTTACACACTCCTTTTCAATTTCGATTTCTACATCATCGTCGCCATCCGGTTTTACGGTTTCATATATGCAACGCCCGTTGTAGCACTGCAATCCGTCATCGCAGATAAATCCGGGCAGACAAGGCCCGCCCAGTTTGCCGGAGTTATCCTCGGATGAATCGCCTGATGAACTGCTGCAGGCGAAAGCAGTCAAAACGGTCAACAGAACCGTAAAAATGAGTACAATAAATCTTCTCATGGCCATATCCTGTCAGTTTTTCGGTCATACAAAAAAGCTTGGTTTGATTATATCATAGAAATCCGCTGCCCGAAACCATGCATTTGGAGGAAACCGCAGATATCCGCATGAAATTCAGCGGCGGTTCTTCTGCATCATTTTTTTCAGAACCGATTCCATTCGATTGTTTTCAGTATTGTTTGTGGTGGTTTCAGTAGCAGGAAATTCCATTTCGACATCATCGGCTTCTTCCGTTTGTGCCTGCGCGTAAATTCCTGAAGTTTCTGCAGGCAAATCATCAGAGCCATTATGCGAATCCGTCTCTGCTTCCACAAACTGCAAGTCAGCAGAAGCTTCGGCTTTTGTTTCAGTTTTCTGAGAAATTTCCATCGTACTTATCGCAGATTCAGATACCGGAGAGAGAAAAGCTGTTTCTTTCGATTCATCTGCCACAATCTGTTGCAAAGAAGATTTTCCCGGCAAGTCAAGCACAGCTACATTCCGCCTGAATCCAAGGATGCGTTTAATAAAACGTATCGGCAGATAACGCGGTACAGAGCGTCTGTAATTCTGGAATTCCGCACCATGCAGAATTTCGAGATGATCTTCTTCCTGGCGAATCTGTATTTCCAACATCAGAAACGTAATGACCATAAGCGAAATTGAGATGGTGTCGGGCAATATCAGCACAAGTCCGAACTGCGCGACGAGCAGACCGGCGTACATCGGATTGCGCATGTACGAATACACTCCGTCTCTGATCAGTTCCGTCTTCTCTCCTTCACGAATGCCGGTGCGAAAATTGCGTCCAAGCTGAAACTGAGCATAAACATTAAGAAAAAGACCGCCTGAAGCAATTATGAAACCGATAATCTGAAATGGAATGAAATTAAACAGATACAAATCGAAACGTTCAGCCGTCCAGACCGGAAAGAACAGATAAACACCGGTCCAGGCGGCATACAGAGCAGTAATAAAAAGAAAACGGTTTCTGACATAGCCGTCGAGATAACTGCTGCGTCGTGCAGAAAATTCATTTCCAGAAGATCGCTTTACGGTTTGCCCGTATGAACTTGAGGCAATCCATTGAGCTATGAACAACAGAGCCAGAACAAGCAACAGAATAATCAGCAGCCACGATCTCAGGCTATCCATTTTTCCCTCCGTGTTTCGATACGCTGAAAAACAGATCGAAGATCAGCGCAAGCGTCTGCCGCGTTTGCGTCCGGGCAGGCTGTACCCGCCGCCCTTCTGCATCTGAGAAAGCTCAAGCAACTCTCTGGCGGCCCCGGATTGACTGATGCGCCCGGCCAGAATGGCATTGCGGATTTTCATGGCCCGTCGTGTGCGGCCTATGCTTCGTATGAAATCCAGCATCAGCATAAGCTGCGAAAGAATCCATGCCGGTGGCGACTTGCTGCCATGTTTTTTTTCTTTGCCGACATTTTCATCTGTGGCATGTTTAAGAATTTCGCGCAGTTTCTCAATTCCCGGCAGTAAAGCAGACGCATAAACGTCCTGATTACGTTCCATTATTTCATTTACAGCCTTCAAAGCCGCTTCGCCGTCCACTTTGCCGTAATTGCCGTATGACAGCAAACCAGTCAGAGCATCCATGCGGCTGCGCTGTTCGCCGCTGTCTAGCCTGGATATAAGGTCCATAACCGTTTCGTAAGACTGAAGACGGCTCAGAAGTTCAAGGCCGGGCCCTTTGATGTTCTGCATTCCCATTATCTTTGCGCTGAATCCCGGAGGTATGCTTTGCGCCATGGTTTTTATTATGCTGTCACCACTGGCTCCGGCATCTTCTATCATAACTATCGAGCGCATAAGAAACTGCTGTCGGCGCGACCTGAAAGCATCGTCAATGGTAACGACATCTTTTCTGGTGACACCGGAATTCGACGGCAGATTCATCAGACGCTGCTGTATGTCGTCAAAAACAAGATGACGCGCCAGCAATTCGGCGGCAAAAGGCGCCAGTTCTCCGCCGCATAATCCTGTTATTTCGCCTTCGGCCAGAATAGCCGATTCGATTTCCTCAAGCGTTGAGTTTGCACAACGGTCAAGCCATTCTGAGCATATTCCATTTATCCTGCCCTTGTCGTACTGGATGCCGAGCGAACTCAACATGCCTTCAAGAGCTTCTGCGGAACTTGAGGCCATGCGATACAGCCTGCGCACATTCGCCAGTCGTGTTTCGGCGCGATTCATCTCGTCGGCGGGATTGGCAAAATAATCGTCGGCTTTTATGAGCATCTGCTTCTTAAGATAACGCTTCAGACTTTCATCAATGAACCCGCGCATTCCTTTGAGGTTTGTACCGGCCAGAATATGGCGATGCGCAAAAATGTCTTCAACAATGATACGAGCAAAAACCTGCGAGCGAGCTATTCGGTCGGCGCGGTTGTTGACAAGAGTCACCACCCAGCGATTTTCGGAGGGAGTCAAACCGTATTCGTCAAAGCCGGTCCGCCGCCAGTTGTTCATAAAACCGGCTCGCTCGTTGGCGGAGTGCCCATTGATGTATATGATTTCCCTTCCAAGCAGATATACCGGTCTGAATGTTTTCAGCACGCCAACATCCGGCACTACACGTTCGCTCATTTCAATCAACGATTCTTCGCTGTCGAAACCCAGTTTCTCGGCCAGCTTGAGCACCAGAGCGACATTTGTGGGATGTTCTTCGTAAGGGAATCGTTTCAGAATCTGCCTCGGCATAAGCAGCCAGTCGCGCTCAGACACAACGCTCAGTTCGCAGTTCTGACGGCGTGCTTCTTCCTTCAGCAGCGGCAGCATCTGAACTTCACTGGTGACGGCTTTTGAATTTCGCGGGATGAATTCGGAAATAACCTGAGCGACATCGAACCCGGAAGGTCCCTGAACATCTTCGTGGTCGGCGAAAGCGTTTGTTATGGTCGAGATGTCGTCACGCATCCACTGTTTCTGCAATATCTGAACATAACGGCGATTCAACGCCATGCATTCCCAGAGAAAAACCTGCGCTCTGCTTCTAGCGGCCAGATCAAGCATATCGCGCTGCTCCCATATGGAAGCTTTTTCGTAAGGACGATAAATATACAACTCAAGCGGATCACGTCCGGGGATGCTGCGAATGAACATCGCCGCCGAGCCTGTGGTTTTGGCTACAACATGATAACCGCGACTGGTGAACAGCGCCGCTTTCAGACGTTCGGTGCCGGATTTTCCTCTCGTTCCCCATCCGCCGATAACCAATGGTATTTTTTTTCTGCTGCGTTCAAGTCTGTAAAAAATCAACCAGTGCCTACCGATAAAATAGGATGAGACGGCAAGGATGAAGATCATCAGCGAAAATATCATGTTGCCGGTCGGAGACAGGAAATAGCTGAGATACGGCCTCACTGCCAGTTCGATTCCGGCCAGTATTTCACTCACCGCCCACCTCCTTTCCGAAGTAGTCGGCAACTCTGGACGACGCCAGATTCACATTCACTCCGAACAGATCATATGACCATGGCTTGAATGTTATTTCGAATCCGAGCGATTTTTCAAGCTTCTGAACAAATTCCCGCTTGCGCCATTCTTCATCAAGAGCCAGAACCTGATTGCGCAGGCTGCTCCATTCGGCGTAATTGAGCGTAAGTGAAATCCAGGCTCTCATACGTTTTAAAGCGGAAGCGGGCGCTTTGACAACAGTCACGCCGTAAGAGCTGAAAAGCCTGATTCCACGGCGGTCAGCTTCAAGCAGATCATCAATTGTCGGCAGATAACGCGCCCAGCCGCCTTCGTTCTCGGAATAACGCCGTTCTCCCGGAACCTGAGTCGGATTGATTTCAGCCAGCTGTTGCGGATGCGCACGATAACGCTGAGCATAGCGACGACCACGAGTATGAGAAATATCAGGGCGCATATTCGGATGCAGATCGCCGACCTCGTGCAGAGTGCGCCACAGCTTCGTCTCGAAACGTTCTCCCTTCTGGATTGTAAGGCGACCGGACTTTTCGCTTACGTATATTCCAGCTTCGCTGCGTGAAATGTCGGCGGCGATACGCATATACTCTTCTATGTCCCGCACACCTTCGGGAAAAGCACGTTTGAAGCGCCCGCCCCAGGCTGTCGAATTCAATTTTTGCAGAAGCGCCGCACGCTCTCCGGCATATTCCCGGTTTATGGAAATTCGGATTTCTTCCAGTATGCCGGCAATGCGCTCGGACTCTCCCGGAGCGGTTCCGGCATTGAATCGCCGCACCAGCGCGGAAACCATGTTGGCACACAGCCCCCATGCCCCTTTCCATGCCAGCCCCGGCACTATGCGTGCGATTTCTTCCTGCGCCACACGCCGCACAATGGCTGACTCGTCCTGAGCAGCCCATCTGCCGAGCATGCGACTGGAATTGATGGCCGAATGAGATTCGAAAGATATGGATGGCAGTTTCGCCGCCATGGCTTCGGCCAGGCGGGCTCTTACTGTAAATTCCGAATCCGGTCTGGCGTTTTCCGCTTCGGCAACCGACATCAAGAGATCGACGGCTCCTTCACCCTCGATTGAATCAAGCCCCTTTATTACCGCAAGACGCACATACTCACCGACATCGGAGCTGCCCATAAGCACCGGAAGCTCCGTCTGAAGCTCACTGATGCCGGAATTTCTGCAATACGCCTGCACAGCGTGAGCACGTATCACAAAACCATCTCCGTCTTCAGGCGTATTACGGGACATGTCCAGAAACAGCTGACGGTTGTCTCCTGTATTATCCAGGCACAACAGTGCTATTATTCCGGTCCGCACCCAGCGATTAAGCTGCACATCCGTCAGCATTCGAACTAAAGCACGTCTGTGCATCGCAAAGAAGTTTTCATTGATTTCCGCAGAAGCCGTCAGTATGGCCTTTAAAGCCATTACCGCAAACTTCTGGAGAAAATCATAAGGCTCAGATTTTATGTAAGTCATTATACTGGAGGCAAGAGCACTGTGATTGTGAAAGGCTCCACCGGCATCCAGCGAGCCCGGACGCTCTGCCTGCGAAAGATACAGGCCTTCTATAGCTTCCAATGCCACCTGCTGCTTCATCCAGAGGGACCATCGCGAAAAAGACAATCTTTCTTCCAGCGCCTCCCAGTCGAGAGTGCTCTTCAGCGCCATACGGTCGAGATAACTCTGGAGCCTTGAAACAGAACTGCCTACTACATGTTTTTCGAGTATCTCACGACGGCCCTCCGCATCAGGTGTTCGGTAATACAACTCGCGCCACTGGCGCAGGTCCGAAACAAGTTTCTCTTCCTCACCACGCCATTGCGTAAGCAGGCGAAGCAGATTTGTCTGAAGAACCTTGGCGACTTCTTCCGGTTCGTGACTGCGGATGCCGTGCGGAAGCATCAGCGTATCCGAAAGCATCGTCGCGATGCCTGCAATTACGTCGCGATTAAGCCTGGCGGTTAAAGGACTCACAAGAGCGGAAAGTTCGGTGTGCCAGTTTATTTTTTCAACCGCCGATATTACCATTCCCTCACCCAGTATCTTTCGGGATCAACCTGCCATGAAAACGCTTCTTCTCCAGGAGGAGCATCACGCAGACCTCTTTCCGGCGACACTTCGAGCAGCAATCCGCCGAAAAATGCATGCTGCATGGCATGCGGATAAAAATCGTAAGATGCGCCGGGAGCGATTCGAACATAAGAATGCGGCCACCACGAGTATTGTGCCGACACATGCAGTTGTTGCCTCAGACTGAATTCGTCGCGGTCATCATCGTCAAAACGCGGTCTGAGATCATAGAACAGAGCCCCCTGAAAACGTCCGAAAGCGAAAAAGTCGCCGGCACGCAGTTGCACATTATCAATGCCGGCGAAGTTCGAATTGGACTGAGCAAGAATGCGCATGAATATGCTGTTGTTTATCAACGGCGCATAATATGTGCCGACGCCTGCGCTTGCAGTGTAAGGATGGTCGCGAAGATAGGGGCTGTAAACATCGGCATCTGTGTATGGCTGAATCTGATCTTCGCGCCAGTCGTTTATTCCCTGCCATTTGTACCACCCTGAAACAAGCGGCGTGATGTCCCAGTGCGGCAGAATTTCGAATGGCCTTTTCAGCGTCAGCTCAAGCATGTTGCCGCCCGCAACGCCGGTTGAAACATCCTGAACAGCAAAACGATTCTGAATGTCGATGTGGATTTCGGGACCGGGAGTTATCCAGTAGAAACGGCCGTCAAACGTAAGGCTATCGCTGTAGCTTAAACGCATTCGGCCTTCTCCTGAAATGCCCAGCCACAGGTCAGCGTTCTCAATACGCCTTGCATACCCGATATGAATCAGAGCGAACTGGTCTATCGGCTCAACATAACCGGTTTCATCTCTCAACAGGCGCCTGTACCCGGTGAGCAGTGAAAATGTGCCGACAGGACTTTTCGGCATGGTTCCAATATCATCACCGTCGAGCAATTGAGAATCCGGTATGGATTGAGAGGATACTTCTGCAAGGTGTGGTATCTCTGAATGAGAAGCCCGCATCAGCTTGATATCTTCATCAACTGCACCGTTTTCTTCCCGGAAATACATGCGCAACAATGCATGATCGCGTTGTCCGGGTCTGACGACAATCGAGTATTCTACAGGCTCGGCGAGCCACAAGTCGATTCGCCCTTTTCTGGAAACTGTAAGCGGCTCAAGCAGAACACCGTTTTCGCCCTTCACTTCAAGATGCACATCTGTAAGTGCTCCATCGCGCGTCCACGAGTCGATACGCAGCATGGTCGGGCCGAGCAGTGTTAACGCCAATGGATATGCCGCACTGGCGCGCATGAAAGTGAAGCGCGGTTCTTCCTGAAGATAATATCTGCCGCCTGAAGATTCGGAAGGAACGCCGGGAATCGGCGCACTGCTGAACAGGCGGACATTAAGAGACTGAGCCGCGACATTGTGGCGTATGGAATGGCGTATTTCAAGCATATGATCGCCGCCGTCCAGATTAAGCATAAAAAGCTTTTGCCCACTGCCCGACAGCCGGACGATGTCGAGCTTCACACCATCTGCACCGATTTCGGCATAGCAAGACTCAGAATCAATGTTGACGGAGGGGTTAAGAGAATAACATTCAAGCTCCACGCCTATAGACATTGCGGAGGGCAAAGGCAGATGCAGCATCAATGATTGCCCTTCAAACATCTGCCATGCTTCAGGCGATTGTCCGTCATCGGTAAGCGCCGACACGATATCAGAATATTCCGCAGGATGCCGCTGAATGTCTTCACGCCCACTCAGTGCAATGGTTTCCAGACCATCCATGCTTTCAACGGAAGAAATCGTTTCCCAGTGCGTCAGATTCAGCAGCATGGTGAGATATTTCTCGGCACCGGGCCATTGCACTTTTTCCTGCCAGGCGGAAATTCGCACCAACATATTGAAAAATGACGGCGGCAAGGCTCCGCCTTCAAGTACAAGGTGCGAAACACTTTCAAGATACCACGGCAGGCAACCCGACTCGTATTGGTCGATTGCCGCCATACGACTGCACAAATCGAAGCGTTTCTCCAGCGTCGGGTCATCGGAATCCGACAGTACAATAAACTCGCGTTTCAGCCGCAACAGTTCAGCATCCGTTATGTTACCGGTTTCCACACTCGAATCAAGCGGAAGCGGCAGCAACGAACGATCAAGCGATGCTCCAATGTTACATTGGCCGCTCTCGATGCGTTCACGCAGATCAATCAGGGCCTCGCGCAGAACAGCATCATTCCCGGCAGCAAGCCCCGAAGCCAGCAGGTCTTCACGGGCAAGACCGGCTCTACCCAGTCGGCAAAGAATTATGGCCCGTTCGTAACGGTAATATGCGGCGTTGCTTTCGTCTTCAGCAGAATTGAGACGCCTGCTTAATTCGGCAATCGCTTCAACATCTTTTGAAAGCTCCGCATCATCAATGGGATAAACAGGCAAACCCGACGTTTTATTCTGAGTTTCAGTCCCCGGAGGCTCCGGCAGACGCAGCAGCAGACGGGCGAAGAACGAAGCGTCGGACACATCTTCAAGCCTTATCGAAAGAACTCCGCCTGACGAATCAACTCTGAAAACTGCCGACAGAGGCTGAACAAGCCGAAGCTGATTGCTTTCAAGCACAGGGAGCGCAACATCCGAAGCGGACGGCGTGAAATGAAAGTCAATAATCTTTTCTCCGCCTGAATATTTTACCACTGCCTTCAATTTGTGTTCACCATGCATGGCGGCATCAACAAATATCTGCAGCATTGCGTAACCGGAATATCCCTCTGGCGGAACAGAAAAATACACGGTTTCTTTGGATAAAGGGTAAACCTGCACCAGCTTGGCATCGGCTATTTCATCATCTCCCATTACGCGCTGCTGCAACCACACATCACGCAGACCGGAAATTTTTGCGACTTCAAGATCATCATCGCTCAACAACATGTGTTTCTGAATGGCTGCGACATCGTTGAGAACGACTTTTTCTGAATCTGCCTGCAATATCGTTTCGGCGGGAAACACTTCGCCGGAGCTTATCAGTGTAGTGGAACGCGTCACCCCGGAAACAAGACGGCTTCTCGTTCGCACTGGAACGGAACCAAGACGCACAAGAGACATTCCGCCAGGAAGCGCTTCCATTGCAGGGTAAAGTCTGCGGTTCTGGAACAGAGAATATTTCTCGGAGTAAATCCAGCCTGGCGGTTCCAATTCCTGCCAGATTCCGTCAAGATGCCATAGTGCCGACAATGCAACTTTCTGAGCGGAGCTGGCCGCGCCGCTGATAACGGCTTCTTCCAGCGTCAAACCGGGACTGCTGTATGCATATGCAAGCAAAGAGTCTTCGAGCTGGCGCGACCTGAACAGTTCGCCGCGCCGGTCTTCCCAGTGCATTTCCGAGGCTGGAGCCTCAACTCCCAGACGGGCAAAGGCCAAAGAAAGATCGGCAGGAGTCAGTATTTCGCCATCTTCCCTGCAGGCAGACAGACGAAAATCAATTATGTAATCCATTCCGGCTGGAATTGAATATTTCTCTCTCAGCACTCCCCAGACACCTTCTGCCCTGTCGCACATTCCCAACCTGTAAAATGATTCGGCGGAAACCAGCAGTGAGAAAGCGTCTTCCCTTTCTGAACTGACAGACGTTCCGTCAAGGCGCTCACTGCACAAATCTTCCAGATGGCTTAAATGTCGGGCGCTGGCAACAGACCACCAGACCGGATTTTCCCCAAGCTTAAATTCAATTTCGTGAGAACCGGAGGGCAGCAACACCCGGAAGGAACCCGGACGACCGATAATCTCGCCATCGGGGCTTCTGCGTAATTCGGCTTCCACCTGCCAGTCATCCGCATCGTAATCCAGGTAATCAGGGTAAAACGGCACGGAATCAGAATAAAAAGGCACGCCGTCACAGAACACCTGCAGCAAAGCGTCTTCAAGCACCGGCGTCGGCTGCTGCCGAAGTTCCGGCCTGTATTTCAGCATCAGCACTGCCGGACCGTTTATCTTGACTTTTTCGAGTCCGCGCACTCTGCAGTATCGGACTTCTTGCTGTGGGTTTTCTTCAATATCCATACATTCTTCACCTGCGCTGGAAGCAAAATCGTCAATTCCGAAAGCCCAACCGTCCAGGGGTCTGATTCTCATCACTTCCCACAACGCCGCTTCGCGCAGAAGCTTCTCACGTGCCGTTGCATCATCTACATTAAGAAACTCCGATGCCTTTTTCAGCCAGAGCGAAAGGAACCACAGACGGTCGGCCATGCTTGAAGGAAACACACTTGGCGGCTCAGGCGGACGCTGCGCAAACGATGCGGCTTTGCCGGCCCAGTGTTTCAGCTGGTCTTCATATTTCTCCCAGACATATTCTCCCTGTCTGTGAGCCGGCACGCCGACGCTTAGAGTTCTGGACACGCCTTCAGGCATGAAACGACAGATCACTCCGGCGTCTCCGGGCAGACGAACAAACAGATCGCCCTGGGAACTCTCGAACAGGGGGCTGATCGACAGAGAGACTGCACCGTTACGCGACAACTGCAACTTGACGTAGCTTTCCTTTTCTGAAGCGTGCGGAACAAACAACAGAGCCTGATTGGCGGCAGATTCGGCACAGAGATAACGACCGGGTTCGTACTGACAGTCAAATCCCGTGCCGAGCATTCTGCCCGATGAAGGAGAAAGTGAAGCATCGAGAGTAAAAACACGCAATGGCTCTTCAAGCACCTGCGGAGATACGACATCAGCAGCAGCCTGAGATATGTTCAGTGCGACAGTAAGCACCGCCAGAATTTTTACCAGCAGTTTCAACATCACCTGTCTGATCATCATAATCGACATTATCGCCTTAAATCCGCTAACGCCTCGAAGATTTCCAGATCATAAACCCTTTTCCGGGCCGTGGAACTTCTTCAATCGCAAAAACACGTACCCACACAGCGCGGGACGCACCACCGAGTGAAAGAGTCAACTTGTGCGATCCGCCGGAAGCATCTTCGAACAGAGTCATAAGCATTGCGCCGGGTTGAGAAACGGACGCATTGCGATCCACCGACAGTAACGATTCAGAAGCTCCCGGTGAGACCAGTTTCTGCTCTTTATAAGCCTGAGTAATTCCGGTCGAAACCGCAGGCTGTCTCAGACGCGGAAAATTGCCGTCGAATGACGCACGTAGAATTCCTCCCGAAGCCCCATCACTTTCATATGCCAGAATGTTCAGAGACTGTTTCGTTCCGGCCTTATGATCGACGTTGAAATTCAGGTTTGCTCCCGGTTCAAGTCGATACACGGTGCGGTCGAAAAAATGCTTCGAGAGCTGTGCATTTTCGACAGGAAGATTTATCCAGAATCTGTCTCCATTTTCTGCTCCCTGCAACAGAAAACGGTGACGCCCTTCCCGCACCGGAAGAACGATATCCGCCGATTGCATGCGCAGGTTCTGCGCCAGAGCCGTCCTGCCGTCGATTTCAATCATGATCTTCCGCCCGGAAACCTTACTACCGCCCAATTCGCAATGAATCAGCGCCGGACGCCCCAGATATTCGCGCGGCACATCAACAGTAAGCTCTTTTCCTGCGGACACAAGCGTATAAGAAGAATATGCCCAGGGCCCAACTGTGTCAATGACATCACGCGCCTGCTCAAGAAGCCTGGAAGCAGAAACTCCGCTTTCAGCTTCAATGGCGACATAGGCCTGATAAGGATCGACAGGAATTTCCTCAGGAGCTTCCATACGCATACGGGCGCGGATTAATGTGCGGCGATTTTCGGAAGCGAGCTTTTCTTCGTCTATTACGCCGAGACTGAACCAGCGTGAAAGCTCCATGACTTCGTTGCGCCATTTTATCGGTTCGATATCGACCTGTATTGATGAATGCTTCTTTTCTTCGCAGTACAAACAAGCGGTGGATTGTACAATAACATCAATTTCATTCCCGGAGTACAACTCAAGCACGTATTCTCCATCGGGATAGCGCAGATATGCGGTCTGAGCTTCACCGGCACAACGCCTTTGCGCCGGGTCAGCGTCAGGGTAGTCTTCAAATGGAGAAACAACAGCATCAAGCTTGAGCCCGCCTTCAAAAACTACAGAACCGTCCTTGCCTCGCAGCGCCACCAGCATTTCCTGCTCAGCGTCCATCGCATCACACTCCAGAACCGGATAGGCCACAATGCGTAACGTCTGGCCGCCACCGGGACTCTCCATACCGAAGAGATTGAACTTAAGAGGCTCTGCCCCCGGTCTTATTCTGAAGGCGCTGTAATAGCGAGCCTGCGGAACAATGGCCTTGAAATCTGAAATTCCGGTATGCGAAAGACGGAATTCGCCCAGCAGCGAAGATTCATCACCCTGACTCAGAAGTGGAATAATCCGCAGCGGATGCTGCGACCTGTTTACAATCGACAATCCTGCCATTTCACCGGACGAAAATCTGAATGTTGAAAATTCACGGAAAAATCCGCCATATGCAGAAACGCTCAAGTCGCGCGACTCCGACAGGCCCGGAGTTTTTACAATCTGAATCGAAAGCGCCACATCTTCAGGCCCTACTGGCGGCTCAGGAACAGACAGGTGGAATTTCTGTTCTTCAAATGTGGGCAGACGCTGCGCCATACGCCCGTACAATTTTATTTCCAGCGGTCCCTTGACGTTCAACGCCGTACCCGCTCCAGGCGCAAGATATTCTCCCTCTTCAGGCGGCAGAACTTCGGCAGGAAGATGAAATCCGGTAAAGTACAACTGGCGAGTCTGGTAATCGACACCCGATACACCCAGCGGTGGAATGCGCTGCCATTCGTTTCTAAGCATAAGCTGGCGCTCCAGTTGAGTAAGCTCGCGCCAGTCGGAACGAAAAACGCGCTCTGCAATCTTCAGCTTGTCATCGTCGGCCAGCGTAAGTTCGGCGCGCGCCACTTCTATTCCGTTCCGTTCGATGGCACGATATGCACGCAGCAGGGCACTGCCGTCATCATATCCTTTAAGCTTCAATTCCAATACGGATTCTCCACGCAGGATTTCCTGCGGGAAGATTACAAACATCACGCGATCGTCTGTCACTTCAAGACCGGTAGTGGTAAAAGCGCACTCCATACCCCACATACCGTTCGAGAATTCACTTTTGCTCTGACGGGTTTCAATCCAGTATTCGTGACGCCATATTTCCGCATTCTTCATATCTCTGACAACAGCTTCGATGCAGTACGAATACCTTAGCTCCGGGTCGTACCTGTAGCCTGCAGACGGAATGCTTACATGAGACACAACCCTGATGCTCCGGTCATTCTCGTATATTTTCATCTTCAGAGTTCTGTCGCCTGAAATTTCGTAATACATAATGGATTGAGCACTGGCGATTTTGGAATCCCAGGGGCTGCGCAGAATCAGAAATTCGCGCAGGCCGGCAACGACAAGAAGAAGCATGAGCGAAAGCAGAATGACCGGCCCCAGATATCTCATTCGGCAACCTCCCGTGTACAGATACTGGTCGCCGCACCGTAGCGAATCTGCCGGAACGAATCATGCGCGGCCGTGCCGACAGTGATTCGAGCGCGTCCGGCTTTGTCGGTTCTTACGGCGCAGCGCAGACCTGAAGCTTCGTCGTTAAGAAGCAGGAAGCTTTTTCCGCTTATACCGTCGTTAATTATACGGAGCATGAGATTCGAAGACTCGGCGATTTTCTTTGCTGCCAGCATATATGAAACGTTGTTTTCGGCTGCAAATTTTTCGAGAAGGCTCAAAGCTCTACTATAATTTTCATCAATATCCAGCGCGCCCTGAGATTCCGGCGATCTGGAATCAGCCAGTTGACTTTCGAGATTGCTGTTTGATGTTTCAATATCCAGATAAGCCAGCTGCGAGATTTTTTTACTGTAAGCTTCCAGGTCGGCTTCGTTGCGCCGGGCTTCCGGAGATATCCATATCGAAGCGGCTCCGCCCTGAGTCAATGCGGCGGAATAACGCATCTGAACATTGTCAACAGCCTTAAGACCGATCTGGCTGTAACGGCCATCGTAAAATTCAAAGGACCAACCCAGACGGCTCAGATCGTCGGAAAGCGCCTGCGCCATCAAATCACGC
>JAKQSH010000312.1 GCA_029570245.1 Deltaproteobacteria bacterium
CGCCAGCCGCCCCTCGCGAATCTGGATCAACACGTCGCTGCCGCCGGAAATCGTGTTGTTCGTTATGCCGCTGCGCTGTTCGAGATCGGATACTCCGCCGTCGGCCGGAACTTCGGTCGGCATTGATCGCGAATATTCGACGAAGTGCGTAGAGACGGTGAATGTCTGATCGTCGCGTCCGTCGCCCCAGCTTACAGTAAGTATGCATTCTCGTAATGCATTGGAGATCATGTCGGTTATGAACGAAGTGTAGCCGGACATCATGCCTGCGTATGGATTGCTACCGGTGGTGCTGCCGCTGGATGTGCCGCTTCCGTCGTTGCTGCCGGTGTCGCCTATTCCACCTGACGGCATGGGGATTTTTACTTTTGTCAGCGAGGCGCTCCATCTGTAATCCGGCCAGCCTTCTTCTGAGAAATCGCCTTCCATTTCTTCGGTGAAATCCGAAAAACCTTCTTTGAACAGATCGCGTTCGATGTCTATCATTTTCGAGCGGGCCAGCAGCGTTGCGATTGTTATTCCCTTGGTGCGGCTGGCCAGATTGATCGAGCCGCCCTGAACATCGAGGAGTGCAACAAGGCTGATGGCGAGTATGCCGATGGCCACCATCACCTCCATGAGGCTGAACCCGCCTGCGTTGCCTGTGTTAAAATTCCTCTTCATCCTCAATCACCTCAGGAATTTTTTCCCTGTAATCGTAAATCATGGCTCTTCCGGTCAGCGCCTGTAAAGAAATGGTGTAGGTTTCCATTTCGTCTTCCGTAAGGTTTTCGTTCTGGTAATCCGACGAATCGACCAGCCAGATTACAGCCGGTTCCACGTAACCGTTGGGGAAAAAGTATATGTAGAATTTGCCGCGCGAAACCGGCTCTTCGACTGCTGGAGTATATATGCCCGATATTGTCACCTCCTCCGGCAGCGTGGTTTTGTTCGACAGTTCGCTTTTGAAAGATGAGAAGTTCGCTTTACGTTTCTTGAATTTCTCGGCAAATTCCGCCCATCCTCCCCACTTGAGACCGTTGCCGTATGTGGTCTGTTCCGACCCGTCGCTGCCGACTATGGTTGAGGTTTCCGAAAGCGAACTCATGCTCATTCCGAAGAACATGTCTTCGTCGAGGTCTTCTTCTTCCTCCTCTTCTTTCTCTTCAACGCTGCCTTCCTGTGTTACTGCCGCAGGTTTCGCCGAAAGAAAAAACGGCTCGCTGCTTGATTCGGGGTAATAAACCTTGTTGTCGAGGTCGAAGACCAGGCGGATGTATTGATGTTCGAGCACCGCGCGATCGAAGAGATACTTGATGTTGCCTGCCAGTTTCAGCGAAGTCGTTTTAAGGTACACTCCGGTCAGGCTGTTCAGCGTCGGCACTGTTATCGACACCATTACGGCCACAATCACCAGCACGATCAGAAGTTCGAGCAGAGTAAACCCCGACGGCGAAAGAACTTGCGGTTCTTGCGCTGTTGTTTCTGCAGATGTTCTGATCGAGCCGTGTTTCATGGCGCTCCTAAGGAACAAGCACTACTGCCGCTGCTGCAATGGCCAAGAGAAGTCCTGCCGAAAACAGCGAATATACAAACAGTGAAACTTTTCTTTCCATGCGGAAATTCTCCGTCGGGCAGAATTTATTCGTCGCCCCAGTTTTCAATGTCGTCGCCGCCGCCATCCTTGCCGTCCGCTCCGTAGCTTTCGAGGTCGTATGAGTCTGAGTTGTTTACGCCCGGCGAAATGTAAACATAATCGTGGCCCCACTGATCCTTGGGGACTTTTTTCATGTATGGTTTCTTGTTGTCAGGCGGAGATGTCAGCACCGAGAGACCCTCCGACGTAGACGGAT
>JAKQSH010000320.1 GCA_029570245.1 Deltaproteobacteria bacterium
GAAAGGAACTTTGAACCCGGGATCGACAGAAAGAGCATTAACTGCGGTAGGACGTTCACGCTGCAGATTGTGCGAGAACTGATAACCGAAATTGACGCTCCACCACTTCTCATCCTTTTTCTCGCCCTCTTCTTCTCCGTCTTCATCTGCAGGTTCGGCTTCAGCCGATTCACTGGCCTGCATGCTCTCACCGGCGGCGGGTTCGGCCTGGGCAACGACAAGCGGTTCTTCGGCGGAAACAGAGCTGTCGCTCGAATCCGTTTCTGCAGCCGCAGCCATCGGCAGCCACAACATAAGTGCCGCAGTGAAGGCAAGAAGGCTAAATCCGAGTTTTTTCAAGCTTACCTCCCAACTCAAAAGCAGGATGCTCAAGCAAGGCAAAAGACAATTCGCCATATAATCCCAATCTAAAGCTAAACGAATCTACTTTTTGCCATACCCGCTTGTCAAACAAATTATCATCACGAGCTAAAATTCTTAGCCCGTTATTAACCTTTTAAACAGTTAAGCCTTATCCCGGCAACAAGTCAACAGTTTTGGACAAATAGCGTTCACCGCCGTCCACTGCATCTCCTACTCCGACCTGTTACGCTGTCTTTTCATATAGTTATCTATTTCTCGACGCTGTTCGCGCTCCTTAAGATTTTCGCGATGATCGTACTTCTTGCGGCCTTTTCCCAGACCCAGTTCAACCTTGGCGCGTCCTTTGAGAAAATACATACTGAGCACCACCAGAGTGAGACCTTTTTCCTTGAGTTTGGTTTCCAGGCGGCGGATTTCCCGTTTGTGCATGAGAAGCTTGCGACGACGGCGCGGCTGGTGATTCCAGCGGTTGCCGCATTCGTACTCGTCGATATGCGAATTCTCCAGCCACAGTTCACCGTTTTTCACCTGTGCGTAAGCGTCTCCCAGCTGCACATGACCGGCGCGCAACGATTTCACTTCGGTGCCGATAAGAACGATTCCGGCTTCGAACGTGTCTTCTATGGAGTAATCGTGGCGCGCCTTTTTGTTGCGGGCGATTATTTTAATGCCGGGCTCGGATGAATCTGTATTTTTATTCGCCATCAAATGAACACTTTTCGGTAAAGCGTCAGCCGAGTTTGCCGGTTTTCAACATGCCGAACTGAGCAGTCAGATCGCCGACCTTTATTTCCTGGGAATTTTCGATTTCATCGGCCTGCTTTATTTCGGTGCAGAGCAGTTCCGAAGAAACAAATTCGGCCCAACGGTTGAAAATTTCACCGACACGGTTGTCGTTGCTGTTCCAGCTCAAAGCTATGCGGTCTTCAACTTCCAGACCGACGTTTTTGCGCATCACCTGCAAGTTGCGCAGCAGGTCTCGCATCAGACCTTCCAGCCGGAGGTCTTCAGTCAGTACGGTATCCACCGCCACCCAGCCGGAACCTTCATCGGCCACGACCAGGCCTTCGGGCATGACTTCCTCGAAAAGCAGATCGTCTTTGGAAAGAATTATGCTTTCACCGCTGAGATTCAGAGTGAACGTCTCGTCTCCAGCCTTGCGGCGTTCTGAAATGTAACTCTGCTCCTGTGCGATCAGCGCGCCGAGGTCTTTCAGACGCGAACCCATGCGCGAGCCGAGAGTCTTAAGATTCGGCTTGACGCCATAAGAAACCGGACTCGCGGTTCCAGGCTCCATAACTTCGATCTTTTTCACATTAAGGCTGTCTTCGAGCATATCGGCGAAGCGACGGGCCGCTTCGGCGTCAATTTTTGAGGCAGGTCCGACAATCAGACGCGAAAGCGGCTGCCGGACTTTTATCTTCGAGCGCTCACGAGCCGACAAGCCCAGACCATTATATAAGGTTATAGCCTTCATCTGCGCCGACAGTTCCTCGTCGATCCAGTTTTCCTTAACTTCCGGGAAATCTGTATGGTGAATGCTCTCCGGCGCCTGCGGATTGAAGCTTCTGACCAGGTTCTGATAGATTTCTTCCGTTACGAACGGAATCATGGGTGCAAGTAGACGGATGGTGGTGTACAGGCATTCGTAAAGCGTTTCGTAGGCCAGCTGCGAATCGGCGTCGTCGTCGCCGCGCCAGAAACGACGGCGGCTCTGCCGGATGTACCAGTTCGACAGGTCTTCCATAAAGTCTTCGGCTGCACGAACTGCGGCGCGGATGTTGAAATCTTCAAACGCCGTGCGGACTTTCTTAACGAAGAGCTGCAGATTTGAAAGTATCCAGCGGTCGAAATCGGGACGCTTTTCTATCGGCGTAGGCTCCGCCGGCGGCACGAAATTGATGATGCGGGCGTAATTGATGTAAAAAGCATATGTGTTCCACAGAGTATTGAAGAACTTGCCGCGCACCTCGCGGGCCACGTTGTAACCGAAATTCAGATTGACGGTGGTGTCCTGACCGCAGTAAATCCAGCGCATGACATCCGCGCCCATTTTTTCGGCAGCGTCTTCAAACCAGATGGCGTTGCCGGTGGATTTGTGCATTTCGTTGCCCTTCTCGTCACGCACCAGCGCGTGGCCCAGAAGAGTTTTAAAGGGCGCTATGTTTTCCATCATGGTGCTGGTAGCCAGAAGGCTGTAGAACCAGTTGCGGAACTGACCGGGGAAACACTCCAGCACCAGATCGGCGGGCATCCATTTTTTCCAGTATTCGCGGTCGCTGTTGTATTTTACGGTGGAGTACGGCACGATTCCGGCGTCCAGCCAGGGATTGCCGACATCTTTGACGCGCGTGGCGGTCGAACCGCATTTTTCGCACTTTATCTTCACGCCGTCGATCCACGGACGGTGCGGACTGTGGCCTTCGAATTCTGCCCAGCCTTCAACGGCGCGGGCTTTAAGCTCTTCGCGCCCGCCGATCACATCCCAGTGGCCGCAGTTCGGGTTGTCGCAGACCCAGATGGGCAGCGCCAGACCCCAGAAGCGCTTCTTCGAAATCATCCAGTCGTGCATGTT
>JAKQSH010000331.1 GCA_029570245.1 Deltaproteobacteria bacterium
CAGCCTGAGCCGCCACGAATTTGAAGGACGCGTCTGGCCCGTGCATTATTTCAATATCGAAGGCCACAATGTCTGGGGGGCGACCGGGCGCATCATGGCCGACCTGTTGCAGATCGCATTCAACTACCGCCCGCCCGAATACGAGAAATTTCTGGCAGCAAACAAAGAAAACGCCTGACAGAATAGCATCGCCGTTCATTATTGCATTGTCAGATTCCAAGCTTCATAAAAACTCGGAAAGACATTTCTGCGGCCTTCAGACACAGATATTTTCAGTCGGGCTTTTTACGGGTGCGATCCCCCTGGGAGCTTAAGCGGCTCCACACCGGCTCATCTATGCTGAATACGCCAATTTATCCTGGAAGATATTTACAGATTCAGACAACAGCTGTTTTCAACCTGAAAAAAAGAGCTGGAGTTCTGCTCCAGCTCTTTTTTTTCCAACCAAAGATTCCTCAAATTCTGAAAGCTACAAAGAGAGCGTCGCCTTCGCGGTTTATCAGCAGGCGCACCATGTCGCCTTTTTTGAGACCCGAAGCCGCCTTTCTGAACTGCTCACGATCTTTCACGATGGTGCGGTTGATCTTGCGGATGATGTCTCCGGGACGCAGTCCGGCTGAAGCCGCCGCCGAGTTGCGGTCGATGTTGACGATGATTGCGCCGGAATTGTCGGTGATGCCGCTGCGCTTGAGCTGGCGCGGGCTGGGGTTGTCCACGCTTACGCCCAGAATATCCGATTTGGCACCCAGACCTTCCGAGTCTTCGCCGGAAGCCACTTTTTCTTCGCCCGGCATTTCTTCAAGCGTCAGAGCAACATTGATTTTTTTGCGGTCACGCCAGACTTCCATGGAAACTTTCTTACCGGCTCCGGCGGTGGATGCGTACCAGGTCAGGTCACCCCAGTTTTCGATACGGTTGCCGTCAAAGCTCAGAATAACGTCTTCGGGCTGCAAGCCGGCTTTCTCGGCGGGACTGCCGGGCACGACTGACGAGACCAGCGCGCCGGTGGCGTTTGGCAGGCCCAGAGAATCGGCCAGCTCTTCGGAAACCTTCTGCACCTGCACGCCCATCCACGAGCGCCTGATTTTGCCTTCCATAAGTTGCGGCAGAAGGGTTTTGGCCATATTGATCGGTATGGCGAAGCCGATTCCGTTGGCCTGCGCCACGGCGGCGTTGATGCCTATGACTTCACCGTAAATGTTGAGCAGCGGCCCGCCGCTGTTGCCGGGATTGATGGACGCGTCGGTCTGAATGAAATTTGAGTATATGTTCTGACCGGAGGGATTGATGTCTTTGCGGCCTTTCTGGCTTACAATGCCCTGCGTGACGGTGTGCGAAAGTCCGAGCGGGTTGCCTACCGCCACCACGATTTCGCCTATGCGCAACGCGTCGGAATCGCCCAGCTTGAGGAAGGGCAGCGGCTTCGGAGAATCGACTTTAATAAGAGCGATGTCGGTTCTGGCGTCGCGACCGATTACTTTTGCCGGAAAACTTTCGTGTTCCGCAAGTTCGACAGTGATGCCGTCAGCGCCTTCAACCACATGGTTGTTGGTAAGAATGTAGCCTTCGGCATTGATGATGAAGCCGGAGCCTACACCCTTACGCTTGAATTCCTGTCCCTGCGGCATGCGGAAGAAATAATCGAAGAAGTTGTCCATCGGTATTTCTCCGCCGCGCTGTCCGAACTTGAAACTCTGCTCGGTAGAAATCGAAACCACAGTCGGAATGGCCATCTCAGACAGCTCCACCATGGAACGGTTGAACTGCGGGTCTATGTATGCGCGCCCGGCGCGCGTGCCTTCATGGTAAATGCTGTCGCGCTCAATGGCTTCAGCCGAGCCGAAGCGAGTACCCATGGCGATTCCGGTCAGGAGAACCAGAGTCAGCAATATCATCAGTTGCAATACGGACAATTTCCGTGCTTTCATCTTCAGCCTCTCCTTTCAGATCAACTTCTACTTGTGTCTGCTCTTCTGCTCTATCAGATCGTCCAGAGCCTTGCGATCCTCTTCCGTTATGTTGTCCAGCGGAGTTTCATCTTTTACGGGGGCGGTCTTCAGCACAGGTTTGACCGCCTTTTTATTCTCCGTGTCGAAGTTCATGTCGATGTCGTCGATGCTGTCCGGCAGATTTTCGACGGCATCAACGGCTTCGCCGGTCACATCCGAAACTCCGCCAGTAAAAGCGTCGTAAATCGGCTGCAGGAAGCGCACTCTCATCAGTGCGTCTGCGTGTTCATATGGAGTCCGGTTTTTAATTTCAAAGCGGCCTGCCGCCCACAGAAGCAGCAGCAATATCGCCAGTACAAACAGTTTGAAGAACAGTCCGCCGCTTTTTTTCTCCTTCGCTTTTTTTCTTCCCTTAGCCATCTTTTCAATACTTCCGTTGTAATTAAACCGGACGGCGCCGGAATTTATTCCCGTCGCCGGAACAAAGATATGCATCCGCAAGCGGCGACGCCACCCCGGATAACGCAGAAATCCGCATTTTTTCGTGAATTATTATATCTCAGAAAAACCCCGAAAGACTCAGAAATCGTACTTCATCATTATGAAAACCTGGTCGTTGTTTGAGAAGCTGCCGAAAAGACTGTCTTTTACGGCGACATCGTCCGAATAGGTTCCGTATCCGGCGGGTTCCGAGGCCCAGGCGTCAAGAATCATCACACCCGCAATAAGGCGCAGATTGTCGTAAACTTCGTAGCCGATGCGCGGCACTACAACATAATCGCGGGTATTGAAATTGATCTGCGTCACGCCTTCCAGTTCGAGTTTCTCGTCAAGGAAGCTGAAGCGCAGCGTGGTGTGCAGACCCAGATTGCGACGGGTGTAAAACACCAGTTTTTCGCCGTCCGGCACATCGAAAACACTGGAACCGAAAAGCTCGAACGAGAGGAAAATCTGATCGAAAACCGACTGATTGAATTTGATGAAGTCGATGCCGCCGGCGTAAACCAGAGTATGATGTTCTACCGCTTCGATATCGGAGGTGTAGAAAGTGCGATAGGGCCAGAAAGCCGCCTCGCCCTTGATGCCGAACTCCCACAGCGAGAAGCCGAGTTCGGCGGCTATTGAGTGCTTGCGCACAAAGCGGCTGCGGTAAAGACTGTCGGGCGATTCGCCCCACTCCAGGCGCTGCATGAGCTGTTTGACGTATGAAGAGGTCAGGTTCTCGTCACCGGTCTGAACCGCACGCAGAAGCGCCCGTACAGTCGGATCGGCCTGCATCTGCGGCAGTTCTTCGTAGGCATAAAGGTATGAAAGCCCGAAATCCACGCCGCCCTTGGTGGCGGATATGCGCAGACCGGCCTGAGAGTTGAGAATGGAGGCGTCTGGCTTTTCGGTGCTGAAGAAAAAGTCGTTGGCGCCTTCGGTATTGCTGCGTTTTATATAATAGGAAATGTCTGGAATGGGATAAGCCGTGAAATTATAGGCCGAGCCGTAGCGGAAGATCGAAAAATCAGCCCCGTACAGATCGAGATTGGAGCCTTTGTAAAATGGAATCCAGACCGCTTCGAAATTGAAATCCCAGACGCTCGCCACTGCGCGCGCCGCAAAAATGTGCTCTTTGGCCCCTGAAATCTCCGACCAGTAATAATTCTTAGTGTCGCGCGGATTGACGCGGTCGGAAGGAGAAGTCACCGTAAGCGTGCCCCACGAAACAAGCTGGTTTCCGACGCGCAGATCGAATGGCCCATAGAAGAAATGCAGATATGCGTCGCGCAGATCGAGCACGAAATCGTGTTTGTAATCGCGCCCGTTGAAAATTATGGTCGGGTGGTCTTCGTTGCGTTTGCCGACGGCAAAATACTCCCCGTAAGCTTCAAGCTTTACGTCGAGATGTTCGACAAGCGAAAGCTGAGTCCAGAAATCGACACTGTTGCGCCAGTCGATCACGTCTTCGGTGCCTTCTTTTACAATGCGGCCATCAGGCTGTTTCTTGACCATGTCGGCTTCGTTGAACATGTCGAAACCAAGACGGCTGCGCACGCTGCCGCCATATTTGAAAGAAGGCTTGAAGCCTTCTTCAAGCGCCTGAGCGGTTGTGCTCTGCGCCGAATCTTCGTTCTGCGGAGCGGGCGGCAGGGCGAACTCCGGGTCGGTGAAAGTCTGCGGGGTTTCGCTTCCTTCCGCTTCAGAAGGCGTTTCTTCGGTTTTTTCCGGTGCAGCCTGAGAGTTTTCGCCGCCTGTCACGTCTTTCTGATCTTCGTTCTCCGGCACAGCGGCGGCTTCAGGCTCAGGTGCAGGGGTTTCGGACTGTGCGGCGGGCAGATCGGCCAGCGGCGGCGGTTCCACCAGGCCGGGTTCCTGGGCATAAGCGCTGAAGCTCAGCAGCAGCGCACAAAAAATTGAAAGACTGGTCTTCATTGACACTAAAAAGCTCCGCCTACATCTGCGTCATGCGTTCTTTTCCGAAATCCGCATCGGTGAATTTCAGGCCGGTTTTTATATCGTGCAATATCAGGCGTGTGGCCTTTTTGTTTTTGACGTTCAGCATGACGATGGTGGTCATGGTGTCTTTGCCGTCGATTTTCTCAACCTTTTCGGTCATCATCACCTTGAACAGCTGGCCCTCAAGATCGAAAAGCTTCACGCGCATGGGTACGAAATTGCGCTTGTCGATGTAGTTGATATACTTTCCGTATCCTTCTTCTCCTGGATTTTTTGGAGTAGATTCAATGACATAGCAGTCGATGGCACCGAGTTTCTCGTCCGGCAGGCGTTTGTGTACCGACTCGGAAACTTCCTTGCTTTCCATGTCGCCATATGTGAATTCGGTTCCCATGAAGCTTTCGCTTTTGCCGTTCTGGCCGCCTTTACGCAGAACCTTGCTCAGCGCCGGCAGGTAAAGCCACTGATCGTCGTCTCCGCCTTTGCGTTCGATGCTCAAAAATGAAGTGCCTTTTATGTCGGCGGGTTCGACAAAGTGCATCAGCACGCGCACCAGTTTTTCGCCGCCTTCGCTCACGGTGCGGGCGCGTGTTTTAAGACGGCGCTGCTGCACCACTTTCTCGCCTTCTATCATGTACATATCCATGATAGCTTCAGCCGATTCGTGATCCATGACCTGACGGCTGTATGAATTGTCGATTATCTGCTCCGGCGTCATGTCGGCGGCGTAAGCGGCGGCTGAAATGCCGGAAACAAGAAACAATGCGCATGTGCATAAAAAGCGTTTCATTCCCAACCTCCAGAAACAGGACCGCATAGGGGGGGGGCGGTCGTTGCGTTTATCGCGATTTTTCAGTTTTTATCACAGTCGCGGGATATTGTAAATCAAGGCGGGATAAATTCCGCAATAATTCAGACATAATAAATGAGGTTCGACAGAAACACCTCAAGTCTGCGCCGTTGCTGAAGCTGAAGCAGCCTGAAAAGCAGAAGCGGCCAGAGCATGAAAACAAAAACCGCAAAAAGCAGACCTGGAATATCAACAGGCCCGGAAAACAGCGGCACAAAAAGAAAATGCACGGCCACCAGCAGCAGAAAGAACAACCAGTGCAGAACATAAAGAGCCAGCAGAGAACCGCGCATGTCGAGACGCAGAGTTATGCGGCTTTTGCGGCCTTCTTCGGAAACCAGCATTTCTCCGTAATCGGAAAAAACGCTTAATGAAGCATAGCTTTCAACCTCAAAGCTGAAGCCGTCGCGTTTCTGCTCCATAATGCGCGGCATGGCTCCGCCCCAGGGCAACCGAACTGCAAAGCTGTTTCCGACCGCCCCCAGAATAGTGTCGGTGGTTTTGGGCAATACCGCCTCAAGCCTTATTCCGGTGAATGCCGTTTTCATTTGCTCTTTCGGGTTTTCAGTTGTTTTGCAAGCCCGGCTTCAACCATTTTGCGGATGTCCTCGTGCAGCAGACCGTTGGTGGCCAGAATGGCTCCGCCGTTCAACCAGTCGCTTACGGCGCCGAAGCCCGAAACGGTTCCGCCGGCTTCTTTTACTATCAGCGCTCCGGCGGCGACATCCCAGGGACTCAGATGCATTTCCCAGAAACCTTCGTAGATGCCGCGCGCCACATAACACAAATCGACGGTGGCCGCGCCCAGGCGTCGCAGAGCACGCACCTTGTATATCACTTCTGCAATGATCGGCACAGAGTCGGGTTTGACGCCGGCGCGCACGCAGGCGAATCCGGTTGCCAGCATGGCTTTGTCGATGCTGTCGGCCTTGCTTACGCCTATCTGTCGCCCGTTGAGCCAGGCTCCCTTGCCTTTCTCGGCGTAATAAAGTTCATCGAAGTAGGGCAGAAAAACCAGGCCGTGCGTTATTTCGCCTGCCTCGGTGCGCGCTATCGAGATTGCAAAATGCGGCAGACCGTGTGTGTAATTTACGGTGCCGTCCAGCGGGTCTATTATGAATGAAGCGCTTTCGCTGTCTTTGACATGCCCGGCCTCTTCCGAAATTATGCCGTGATCTGGAAAAACCGAGCTAATGCGCGAAATAATGGCTTCTTCGATCTCGCGGTCAACGTCTGTGACCAGATTTTTTATGCTGCCGCCTTTAAGGGCGATATTGTCGGCGGTAAGAGTGCGGAAGCGCCGCATGGCGATTGATCCGGCCTCTCTTGCGATGGCTGTGAGATTCTGCTTCATTTCAATACCTCTGAAAAATGTAGTTGCTGCGAACAGACTATTAAAAGCTGGCCGCAATTGCAAGAAAAGCCGGTTTTGCTACAGAAATCACGGAATCAAATCAGATTTTGCGTTCCTGGGAAATCAGGTCGAGATACTCCAGACGCGAGCGCAATTCGGCGGATTCAGCCGCAAGTTCACTGATTTCTTCGACTTTATGCAACAACTGGCGGTTAAGCACTTCGTTTTCGATCTTTAATGCACGCATTCCGGCTTGCAGAGAATCGAATTTCAGGATGTAACTTTCACGTTCTTCAATAAGTTTCAGTCTTTCCGCCCACCAGTCGGCGGCCTGCGGCGGAATATTTTCGGGGTCGAACTGCGCCGATCGTTCTTTCAATGCGGAGTTTTCGTCTTCGAGATTTTTAATTCTGCTTTCCGAGTGCTTCAACTCGTTCTGCAAATCCGCCAGCCTTCCGGCGAGTGCCGCAGCTGACTCTTCCTGCATAGCGGCGTTTCTGCGCAGCACTGCGATTTCGGCCTGCAATTCTTCAAGCCTGCGTTGCGCAGAAAGCAATTGCGCTTCGCTCCCGCTGAGGCGGCCGCGCAATTTTTCTTTTTCCAGACTTTCTTCTGCAAGAGCCGAAGCGGCTTCCTCAACACGCCTGCGCATTGCGGCGTATTCCATGTTTGCCGCATCCAGGGCTTTGCGGCGACCGGCAAGCTCGCGCTGCGACTGTTCGATAAGTTCTTCCTGATCGGCCAGACGCTGATCCAGCAGATTCATCTGTGCAAGCGTGCTTTCAAGCTCAGCGTTGCGTTCGTCAAGAAGACGGTCTTTTTCAGCCGCTTCGCCTTTCAGCATTTCGTACTGCGTACGCAAACTGGAAAATTCGCTTTCCAGCGCCAGCACGCGCTCTTCTGCCTCATTCAGCTTAAGGGCCAGCTCGGCGGCGATGCCGCTTTTGCGTTCAAGCTGCGCTTCCATTTCGGCGCCGCGCTCGCATTCCGATTCGTAGTCGTGCAGCAGTGCGTTGTAGTCAGCCGCGCTTCCGTCAATGGCGCGGGTCAGCTGCAGCAACTGCCTTAAAGACTCGGCAAGACGATTTTTTATTTCGGCCGATTCCAGCACGGAGGACTCAGCACGAGCTTCTGCGGCCTGCTTTTCCTCTTCAAGACTGCGGATGCGCGCCAGCGCCAGACTGTTGCGATCTTCGCTGGTTTCGAGCGCCGCCGCAAGTGCCAGCCGTTCGCGTTCGAGTTGTTCGATGCGGGCGTAAAGTTCGACGTTTTCGGCGCTTTCACGCGGCATAACGCCATGCAGGGCGTTGCTGTGCAGAATTTCGTTAAAACGGTTGCGTAAGCGGGTTGCAGCCTGCTTCAGTTCGGCCAGATCGCTGCGCAGACGGAAATTTTCGTTCTTCTTATCTTCCAGAAGACGCTCAAGAGTGATGTTTTCCTGACTGTTGCGTTCGTCGCTCATTTGTTTTTCTGCAACCATTCGACAACGCGCGGATCGGGATTTTCTCCGCTTTCGCGCGCAAGACTGACGTAATTATTCCACACTTCGCGCCCTTCATCAAAACGTTTGAGCTGCTGAACCAGCACGGCGCCCATATTTTTCATGGCCGACGTGTAATCGGGATCGTAGCGCAGGGCTTTTCTCATGGCTTCAACAGCCTCTTCCGGCCTGCCGTTATGAGCCAGTTCTATTCCGAGACGGTTGCACGACGTGGCGTAAAGCGAAGCCACATGTTTTTCTCGTTCACCCGGCAGGTTCTTTTTGCCCCTCAGATAACGCGGAGAATAATCGCAGTTCCAGAAATGCGGCATCACTTCGGAACCTTCGGAAACAAAGCGGTAAACCAGCCCCCATTTCTGCATTCTGAATCCGTATTTGTACTCGGTTTCGGATTGCGGCTCGTAAATGAAGGCATAAATCCGCCTGTTGCCGATATTGGCCGATGCGATCAGCGAGACTATTCTGTCTATGCCGAGCTGGCGTATGTCGCCGGATTCTCTGGCCGGAACCTGCCTGAGTCGCTTTTCTGTTCTGTCGATTTCAATTTCGATGCTTTCAGGCCAAACGAAATCCGGCCAGCGTTTGCGCAGAAAGTCGATGTACCATTTGAACGAAAGCAGATATGTCGCCACAACGACCCGGTCGGTTGAAAGCTGGCGCTCGGCCTGCAATAGAGCGGTCGAATAATGAATGTTGAGGTCTTCCGAAAACAGCAACGCGCCGGGCTGAACTTCGCTCCAGATGTCGTATGTGAGGTCCTGCAGCGAAGTATTGCGGTTGTGTCCGCTTTCCTCCATGAAAAACAAGCCCAGAAGCGGCAGCATCAGCACCAGCGGCGCTATGAAAGCGACTGCCCTGTCAGGCAGCAGCGCCGCCAGACGCCGCAGCGTCAGCGACAGTCCCGACAGCGCGAAGGTGCCCACCAGCAGATGAGGTATGAGATAATAGCCGTCCTTATCGGGAATGTAATAGTTGAAGCAGTAAATCAGTGCTGCAGCCAGCCACAGAATGGAGGCCGTAAAAATGCGCTTGTTGAACTGCATCACGCGCCATAGACCGGGAATTGCAAAGAGGACGTACAGCAGTCCCCATTGTTCCCAGAGCGAATCGAACCAGTCTCCGACCTGTGCCGTAATTTCTGAAAAATCCAGCGAAAAGAGGCGATAACGGAAAACGTCGCCGCTTACGACGGAAATAAAATTGCCGGGCGTTTCCGGGTTGCCCTGATCCCACAGTGGCTGCATTGCCGAACGGATGGGCAGATAAAGATAAAATAAAAGGCCCGCCAGCATGGCGGCTGCCATTTTTAATAGAACCGGCCTCTTCTGCTGTATTTTCCGAAACTCAGGCCACAGCATGTAAGCCAGAGCCGGAAGCAGCCAGAAGCTTGTAAGATGGTGAGAAAAGCTGAGTCCCAGAAAAAAAGCCGTCAGATACAGATCGGAGCGACGCTGCGAATCGAGAAAGACAATCGCCCGGTGCAACACCAGCAACTGCAGAAAAACATTGAAAGTATAGACTTCCTGAATGACGGCCTGCCCGTACATTCCGGTGGCCTGAGCAATTATGAGCGCACAGACAAAAGCAAAAACACGGTGCACACCCAGGCGCACCAGAATAAGATGCCACAGTACAATTGCAGCAGCAGCAGCAGCGGCAGAGAAAATGCTTATACCCCAGGCCGAAGGCGGCGAAATGGCTTCGATCAGGTTTATTATGATGGTGTAAAGCGGATAACCTGAAGGATGCGCTATGCCCCAGTTGTGCGAAATAAATACGAATTCGGCGCTGTCGTCCCAGTGCGGATGGGTGCAGGTGCCGGGAAGGTAAACCAGCATTATGAGGATAAACAGAATGAAGCTCGCACTACCGGCAGAAGACAACCTGGCCGACAGATGGCGTAGTTTTTCCAACAGCGCCATCGTTTTTCCGACTTTCTAGAAAAGAGCTTCCGGCACGAATATGATGTCTCCCGGCTGAAGAATGAAATTCTGTTTCTCACCTTTGCTGATGTCTTCAACCGAGACTTTAAAGCGCCTTTCGCCTGCCGTCTCTTTTCTTGTTACACTTACGGAAGAACCGTTGGCGGTTTTTGTGAATCCGCCTGCCAGAGTTATTGCCTGAATGATATTCATGCTTTCTTCGTAACGGAAAGTGCCGGGTTTCTGCACCTGTCCGAATACGAATATTTTTTTGCTGTTGAATTCTTTGACGAATACGCTTACGTGCGGCTCTTTAAGATATCCGTCCGCCAGACGAGCGCGGATTTCGTCCGAAATCTGCGCCGGCGTTTTGCCTTCGGCCACTACGGTTCCAATCAGCGGATATTGAATGCTTCCGTCAGGACTGATACGGAAAACACCGGACAGATTCTTCTCGCTGAAAACAGTGATTTCCAGGACATCGTCGGCGCCCAGCGTCGCGGCCACATCGCGCAGACGACCATCGGCTTCAAAGTTTTCTTCCGGTGCGGAGTAGCTTTCTCTTTTTTCCGGGGCGCGATCCTTGTTCCAGACGCATCCTGACAACGCGGACAAAAGCAGCGCAGAAATAAGAAATATCGAGAATATTCTGAAAATGATTCTGTTCATCGCCTCACGGCGTTCTTCCATGCTGTAAGTTAATAAGCAAATCCCAGAGTGAAGAACACCTGGTGCTTCATGTAGTCGAAATATCCGATGCCCTGAATGTACTCATCGGTTCCGGCCTGCGTGCTGTCGATACGCCGGACTTCGTAGTCGTTGTTGTTCCATACGTAGGTAAAGGTGTATGCGGCTTCAAGGAAAAGCCAGACCAGCGGTTCATAACGCAGAGTCGGGGTAAACGAAGCTTCGAAGTCCAGGCGGTCTTTGGGCAGACGCGCCGCCGGGTCGGGATTGGCAAGGTTGTTGTCGAGGATCACGCCCTGGTCGGCTTCGCCGTATTCGACGATGTTGAAGGAACCGTGCAGATAAAACTTGAGTTGATCTTTAAAAGCCCATTGTTTGAATTCGGTGTAGATTTTGTTGTCCACCCGGTAGGCGAATGTAACGATGGGAGCAAAGCTTCTTTCGTAACCGAATTTAAGCTGGGTTCTTGGAGTGAAACGACCCGTTACTTCGGCTTTGCCGATGAACATGTTGTAATCTTTGAAATTCTTATGGAAGGAATTGCCGTAACCTGCCGCGACGTTGATGAGCAGCTTGCTGGTGACGCGGCCCATGACACCCACGAGAATACGCAGCGGCATGGCTTCAGGGTTTTCAGAGTTGCTGGTGCTGATGGCGTCGTTTCGGTCGTAGTCGAAGTAGCTGCGCAGAGCAAAAGAGTTGTCCATGTAAACAGCGGTGTCCGGCATGAATTCAAGTTCCCAGCGGAAACCGAAAATGTGGTCCATCCAGTTCAGATAAGAAAGATCGCTGTCTGCGTAATGTTCAAGATCGTTGGTGTATTCGATGTAGAAACGCAACTGACCTCCGCCCGGCCTGAATGCCAGTCGCGCCATGGCGCGGTTGTGATTGCGGTCGTACACCTGAGCCAGAGCAACCTGACGCGGGGTGGATTCACGCGTGTAGGTGTCGTGAATTCCGAATGAGAAAAAGCCCTCCGGGAAAAGCGTAGCCGAAAGGCGCGTTCTGCCGGTGATGGAAGACAGCTCTTTGGTGGTGGAACTGTCGATGCCGAAATAACGGGAATATCCGGCCTCACCCAGCAGAGTTACCGCAATTGTGGGATGAGGATAGTCGAATTTAAGTCCGCCTACTATGCGAAGAATATCGTCGTAGTAGGGCTTGAGAGTATTGCTGTTGTAAGCGTCGCTGCTGTTCTGAACATTGGAATCGAAAATATTCTGTAATGCGATAGCCGGATGAATACGAGCCCGACCGACTTTAAAGCCTTTCTCCGGTTTTTCTGCGGATTCGTCCGCAGTCATTTCCTCCTGCGCAAAAGCAGGAGCGGCACAAACAAGGAAAGCCATTAAGACCATCCAAGTCAGCGCCCCCGGTAAGCGAATGATTTTATTCATTCTTCAGTAATCCTTCAAACCGAACACACAACAGAATACGGACATATCACAGCGGATAAAAGTTCCGATTCACAAAAAAGTATCAGTGTGTGCTTCGTATATTCCGACCTTTAGTTGCGCCAGAAGATCAGCGCCACCCCTCAATATTTTTACCCTTATTTCGGGTTAAAGTGAATCTTTATCGTTACTGAAGCGAGCTCTCGTCGATCGGGTTCGTCCCCGGCAACTGATCCATGCCAGTCTGACCAAGCAGATCGCCTCCCGTAATTCCTCCTGCACCTTCATTATTGTCCGAGCTGCCGGCCTTGTCTCCGGTGGTTTCGTCAAGGGCGTCGTAAGGATCAGCTGTTTCATCGAACGTATTGTCACCCAGAAGCTCTTCGTCTTCCGTAATCTCCCGGCCAGTCTCTTCGCCGAACCTGGCACTGTCGCCAAGTCTTTCTTCGGCCTCTTTAATAAGCTGGTTGACCTGCTGCCTGGCGATTGCAATAAGTGAAGACTGATCGTTTACGCAATCGACGGACTGACATTCCTTGATTTTCTCGGCAGCTTCGAGCACCAGTTCCTGAAGCTTTTTCAACTCTCCCAGCCACTCTTCGTACTTGGCTTTTTCGACCGGGTCCGACTCGCGCAGCTGAACTTCGTATTCGCGAATCCATTTCCCGATATAATTCAGCACCTCGTCGGCAGACTTCAGCGCATCTTCCTTCGAAGCTTCGAGACTTTGAGTGAAAGCGGTTGCAGAGACAACCAGAAATGCAATTGCAATCGCCACAGTTGATAATTTTTTCAAAAACGCTTTCATGGCCAATCCCCTTAATCTGAGCATGCCGGCATACTCATGCCCCCAGTGCATAAGTATACCGCCTGACAGCAGGGAAAATCAAGATAAAACACAATGCCTTACAAATCGATCAATCCAGCCGGAACGGAAAAACCTTAAAAAATCTGAGTATCCTTACACCTCAAACGCGCCCCCGGCATTCTGAACGTATGATGCAGAATAATTGTGCTTTTAATCGGCCGCCTGGAAAACAAACGGATACGCGATAATGGCTTCGTCGTCGGGACGCGGGAAACGCCAGCGTTTGATGGTTTTTATCATGCAACCCTCAACCTTGGCGCTGTGCAGCGTGGATGAAATCACCCTGGCGTCCGTAACGGTTCCGGTGCGGGCGATGGTGAATTCAACGGTTACCTTGCCTTCCAGTTTCGGGTTGAGGCGCAGTTCGCTTTCATAGCAGAAGTAAATCGCCTTGATGTTGCGATTGACGACATTTTTGACGGCCGAGGAATCCAGTGA
>JAKQSH010000355.1 GCA_029570245.1 Deltaproteobacteria bacterium
AACAGCCCTACCACAGCAAAAACGCCCGAACCGATATGAGTCTGATGGGAAAATTCTACATTCTCCCGGATGACCGCTCCACTCTTTCATTCAGCGTGAATTATGTAAATGAAGACTACAGCCGTGGAATTCAAACCGACAACCAGACCAATGAAACGGCATATTTAAGCGCAACATACGAACGGGAATTGAGTGACGGCGCAAACCTGACTGCTTCCGTATATTCACAGTTCATGTCAAGAGAAGTCGATCTTGGTGCAAGACCGGATTATGTCAAGCGCGATCATACGGAATACGACGATGTGAAGAAATTCGGCCAACTTCTGCAGACCGACTTCAAATTCGCCGATTTCAATACTTTTACGGTCGGAGTCGATTCCAGTTATTCCATGATGGACAAACATAACGAATATGCTCTGGTGGAACGCAAAGCGAAGGCTGAGGGAAATCAGCTGCTGGCATCTCTATTCGCTCAGGACGAAATGAAATTCAGAACCGGCGCGCACAAAATTCTGCTCACACCCGGAGTACGCGTCGATTTCAGCCGCAGTTCAGACGGTAAAAGCTCGGACACAGCCCCCGGCCCCAATCCGCCCGTTGATGAGAAATTCGAAGACCGCTCCTGGGTCGCAATCAATCCAAAACTTGGTTTTGTGTACCGCTACAATAATATGACAACATTGAGAGCGTCCGCCGGGCATTCGTTTGCGGCGCCGACGCTTTTCGAGCTTTACACCGTTTTCACTCGTGGCCCGATGATGATGTTCGGCAACCCCGATCTCGACCCGGAAAGCGCCTGGTCGGCAGAGATCGGTGTAGATCAGTGGTTCATGCAGAATCTGCTTGGACGCGTGACGGGGTACTTCACTCGCGGAGAAAATTTCATAGGTTCCAGATCAATCAGCGAAAATCAGAGCAGAATGGACAACATAAACGAAGTTCAGATGCTCGGTGCAGACGCGGAATTGAGATACGACATCAACAGCATGTGGTCGCTGTATGGTGGCTATACCTTTAATTACTCAACCATAATAAAAGACGAAAACAGCGACGAAACAGAAGGCAATCACCTGCCGTTCGAACCGCTGCACCGCGCCCGTCTGGGGCTGGTTTTCCAGTATCTGAAATGGATTGCAATTGACTTGAGCGCCCGCTATGAAGGCGAACGTTATGTGGACATTGAAAATACAAAAGAAACAAAGCTGGATGGCCATTTCTCGCTTGACCTTTCGCTCACAGGAACTATCGTCAGGTATGTCAGCTGGACGCTGTCCGTCGAAAACATGCTGAATAAAAAATACGAGGTCTACAGCGTGCCGACGGAAATGTCGGAGGCGCCGGGTGTCCTAATAAACGGCTATCTGACATTTGCAATCTGATAATTCTTTCTGCGGAGATCGAAGTATGAATCCCGAACACGTCGCCAGAATCTTTTCCGTATGCCTGATCCTGTTTTTTCTGACATGTGTAGCAGATGCACAAAATATAAAGGAACAAAAAATATCGTTCGGTATTATCGGAATGGCGGGCGGCGCAGTGGATGTGCTTAAATCATACGAAAAGGAACTCAATGTTCGCGTAACACACCTTAAATCTGAAAAATTTCAAGAGGATAAACTGCCTGATCTTTCGGAGTTCGACGCCATAATAACTTCTTTCGCATCAGGCGATCTGAAAGACAGATACAAAGAGGCTATCGGTACTGCCCTCAAAATCAGACCGGAACTGAAAGTGTTCTGCGTCGGGCCGGGTCCGATATGCGAAGCCTGGCAGGAATGGGTCGGCAAGGATGTTGTCAGCAGTGATCCGCAACTGGCGCAATATTACGGGTTATCGAACGAATCCATGCGTGACATGTTGCGCTATGCGCTGGTTAAATATTTCGGACGCAACGACGAAGTTCCCGCACCTGGGGCTGGTCAGCTGGTTACGATTCATCATCCAGAATACGGCGATGAGCATGAAAACATAGAAGATTTTCTGGATGCCGCATCAAAAGACGGCTGGGACGTAAACAAGACCCCGCGAGTGGCGCTTGGTTCGTGGCGACATCATGTGCTGTTTCACCAGCCGAAAGTAATTGACGCCATTATTGCAGAGCTTGAAAAACTTGGCATACTTGCGGTGTGCCTGGTTGCGGACGATCCGAAATTTACAGAGAGACTCAGCGAATTCAAACCCGACTTGGTAATAATGACTTCGCACACGCGCGAACCGGTGGAGTTCTGGAATAAGTTGGGAGTTCCTAGAATCCATGCTCTGTGGTTTACGGATGAATCCATTGACGAATGGCGCGACAGTAACCAGCCGGGCATGGACAAATCGGCTGTTTTTCATCAGATAGTATCTGCTGAGCAGAAAGGCGCAGCAGAATGCCTTACAGCCGGCGGAACTGAAACGGGACGAGACAGCGGAGAAGAAATTCTGCCCATCCCTGACAGAATCCGACGCATCGCCGAACGCTCAAAAGCCTGGATCGACTTGTCGCGCAAAAAAAACGCAGAAAAGAAAATAGCCATAATGGTTTATGACCGGGAAGCCGACAAGGCCGGATTGATGAGCGGACCGGCGCATAATCTGAACGCCCCGCGCAGCATGGTGAAACTTCTTAATGCAATGGAAAAAGCCGGCTACGGAGTACAGAATATTCCAGTTGATGAACATGAACTGATTGAATGTCTGGTAGACCACGGGCGACAGATGGGTTCATGGGAAGCCGGACCGCTGGCCGAACTGGCCGGAAGCGGTAAAGCCGTGCTGGTGGCTGAAGATCGTTACCGGCAGTGGTTTGAAGAAAAAGTGCCTCAGAAACAGCGTGAAGAAGTAATAAAACAGTGGGGAACTCCTCCGGGAAATCTGATGGTGTGGGAAAGCGACGGAAAGCGCTTTCTTGTGCTGCCGGAAATAAACCTCGGTAAAGTGATATTGATGACGCAACCGCCCAAAGGTGAAACCATCACTTCATCAACAAAAGTCGAAGACCCGGACGAAAGTCTGCTGCCGCCGACTCATCATTATCTGGCGACATATTTCTGGTTACAGGAAGAATTCAAGCCGGATGCCATCATGCATTTCGGCTCGCACGGCTCTGAGTGGCTTTTCCCCGGCAAGCAGGCAGTGCTTTCGCGGGCCGACTGGAGCGATATTCTGATAGGCGACATGCCGAATATCAACCCCTGGCTGGCCAGCAACACTTCCGAACTTCTGCCGTGCAAACGCCGGGCAATGGCCGTCACCATCGACTTCCTGCCCTCCCCGCTTATGGAGGCCGGGCTTTCTGATGAGCTGCTTAATCTCGAATCCACCATCGAGAAATATGAATCCATGGAAGACGGCGCACTGAAAAAGACTTTTGCAAAGTCAGTAACAGAACAGGTTATGGCATGCAGGCTTGATCGTGATCTGAAGATAGACCTGGAAAACGGCGAGTCATTGAAAAATGAAGACATTGCGCGCATTTCAAAACACCTGCACGATCTCGGCAACGAAATAATTCCGGCCAGTATGCACACGTTGGGCGAAGCTCCAGCCGAAGACACGCTGATTCCATATCTGGTTTACAGCATGGGAAAACGCTTCATTGATTCCGCCAGGGAGGTTTTCGGAAGCAGCGATGAAACACTGTTGAAACAGAAAGGCAAAGATATTCTGAGCCTTGTCATAAAGCAGGGACTGCCGATTGCGGAAGCGGTCAAAGCATGCGGCGGCAATCCTGCAGTTGGAGACAAACTGCCGGAACCCATGCATGAAAGTCTGGAAATGGCGCTCGAAATGAAGCGCAACTTAGGCGACACTCACAAGGAAATCGAAAACATTCTTGCCGCACTCAACGGCGATTTCATCCCACCCGGACCTTCAGGCAACCCGGAACGCAATCCCGGAGTTCTGCCGACCGGACGCAACATGTTCATTCTCAACCCGGAAGAGCTTCCTTCCCGTGCTTCGTGGGAATTGGGGGCCAGGCTGATGAAAGATTACCTGGGCAACGAAATTACTATCAAAGGACGCTACCCGCAGAAAATAGCTTTCAGCCTTGTTCCGTTTGCAACGTACAGTGATTTCGGCATTATAGAATCGCAGATAATGTATCTGATCGGTGTGCGCCCGGTCTGGGACAGCAAAAACCGCGTGCGCGATGTGGAACTGATACCAGCCTCCGAACTCGGACGACCGCGCATAGACGTTTTCATCTCGGCGCGCAGCATTTACCGCGACGAACTGCCATCGCTGATGCGTCTGCTCGACAAGGCAATACGGCTTGCGGCTTCGCAGAATGAGAAAGACAATTATGTCTTCGCGAACACTGAAAGCGCCCGAAAAAAGCTCGTCGCCCAGGGAATTCCAGAAAATAAAGCGCAGGCGCTGTCTCAAGGGCGCATGTTCGGGGCCGAACCGAATGAAATTCTGGACAGTCACAACTGGTTTTTCTATTTAACCGAGCGATCCGGCGAATGGGAAAACCGCGAAGAACTTTTAGACGTTTACATCAAACATTCGAGGCATATTTACACCGCCGGAATATGGGGCGAAGATGCACCGGAAGCCTTCGATTCCGCCATTAGAGGAACCGAGCTTATTTTCAAAAGCTGGTACGACAACCACGACTTTGTGCTGTCCAACAAATTCGCGTGGTGGGTGGACGGCACGCTGTCGCTGGCGATAAAACACATTACAGGCAAAGAACCGGGCTATCTTTTTGTTGATGTGCGCGACAGCAGCGACGCCTCGATTGTGGATTCGACACAGGTTGTTCAGAACGATTTCCGCGCCCGCGTGACAAATCCGAAGTGGATTGCCGCCATGATGAAAGAAGGCTATGCCGGCGGAAACACAATGGCGAAGAATATCGACAATCTGATGGGCTGGGAAATCATGCGCGAAGACAGCGTGGCAGATTCAAACTGGAGCGATATTACGGATGTTTATGTTAGAGATAAAAACAATCTGGGGCTTAAGAGCTGGTTCGACAGCACAAACCCGCACGCCTTCCAGAAATTGAGTGTGACGCTGCTTGAAACCATCCGCAAGGATTTCTGGACAGCCGACGAAAAAACAAGCCTTGAAATAGCAAAAGCTTACGCCGACTCGGTAGTTCGTCACGGCAATGTCGGAGGAATAAAAGAAGGCGGCAATGCAGCTCTCGAAAGTTTTGTGGAGAAAACAATTTCGGCTCCAAACACCCCGGAACTGAACGAGCTTCTTAAAAACTATAAGCAGAAAATGGCAGAACTTCAGGCAGCCCCCTCAGCCAATTCCGAATCAGAGGCAATACAGGGGAAGCGACTGGAAAAGAAGGAATCCGAAGAAAATACAGATAAATCTTTCCTGGAAAACCACCGCGCCGTTATGATTGTTTCGTTACTGGCTCTGCTGATCGTTACTGCAGGATTCTTCGGCAGAGGACATGCAGTAAAACGCACAGATAACTACAGGAAAAAATGAATCTTATCGAACAATCAGTTGGAATTCTATATACCGTAACCGTGGCGCTCAAAGCGCCTGTTGTTCTGGGGATACTGCTTGCACTGGTCTGGGTATTGCTTGAAACTGGCGGATTTCTGCGCGAGTGTCTGGACCGCAAACAAAGATTTGCTGAATGGCGCAGCCTGCTTGCCGATTTTTTCGAAAAATCTGAAGCTGACCAGAAAACTCTTGCTGAGTTGATAAAACACAAATCCGCTCCGGATATCACCAGAGGCTTTGTCGCGAATGTAAGGGTCGAGAGTTCAGTAAACACTTCACTGCAAACCCGGCGACTTCTGCAAAACGTAGAATTCGAAGCTGCCCGACGCCTTGCACGTATCCGCATCGGGTTGCGTCTCGGTCCGGTGTTGGGACTTATGGGAACGCTCATCCCGATGGGGCCGGCACTGATGAATGTATCGCAGGGCAATCTGGCCCTTATGTCTAACGACCTGATAATAGCCTTCGGAACCACAGTAGCCGGTCTGCTGGTTGGAGCTTTGTGCTATGTGATGCTTATTGCTCGTCAATACTGGTATTCGCGCGACATCGCCGACATTGAAAACCTGTCTGATTGGGTTGAAAAAAACAAACGGGGTTAACTGAATTAGGCATGGATAAAAATCACCGATACAGAAACCTGCTTCAAAGCCCGGACGAAGACCCGATCAGTTCGGTAGCAAACCTGTTCGACATTGCGATGGTTTTTGCGGTTGCTCTTATTCTGGCGATGTTTACGGCGCTCAGCGTACCGGAACTGCTTGATTCGAACACTGATGTGACAATAATTAAAAACGCCGGAAAAGCCAACATGGAAATAGTTATGAAAAAAGGCGTAAAAATCGACCGTTATCGCGTCAGCAGCGAAGAAATTGGCGGCAACGGGCAGCGCCTGGGCGTAGCCTATCGCCTGCCTAACGGCGAAATTGTTTACGTTCCAGAAAAATCGGCGCCAGAAATCCCGAAAGATTAAAGCAGAAGTAATTTTTTTGATTGAAATCCTCAAGACTTTGGATGATAATATCTGAGGCATAAGTGAAGAACGGAACACAGGCAACGACATGAGCTACATCAATTCCATAGCAAACAGCTTTTCTGAGGCTAAAGCCTATGCTTTTCAGACAAAGATTGATTTTGCAGTAGCCAGAAAAGCTCTCGATACTCAACGAATGGAAGGCTCATCCCTGCTGAAGCTCATCGACAAAAGCTCACAGACTGCGAAACTCTGGACGCCGGGCGAAAACTACCGGCCCGGCAGCATAATCGACTTTTACGCCTGATTTGCAAAAACAGCACCTAAAACCAATAAAATTCATTGTCCCCGGTGTCCCAAGGCAGTTTTCTGTGTACATTTTCACATCACAGCGATATCTTAAAATAAAGCACTTCTCCGGCTCTGTGCTTCTATATTTATTTTGATTTATACGATATTCGCGGGAAGACATGTCGTTATGAATTATTCAAATACGATCGCCGTAATTTCAGCTTTTCTGCTGATTTTCTGCCAGGCATGCGGTGGAGATGATCCCGGACTGCTGCCTACGTTGTCCGATGGCCTGCCGGAAAGCTGCAACGGAGTTACTGACGTTTTCGAAGTTGCAAATATTGACGGCAGAACTGAGCATCCATGTTTTGCCTGGGTAAATAGAGTGT
>JAKQSH010000400.1 GCA_029570245.1 Deltaproteobacteria bacterium
GAAATAGGATTTCAGTTCGGGATAGAGCCAGTATCCTTCGTTAAGTTCTTTGAACGTCGCCTCGGTGAAAATTTGCAGAAATACTCGCAGGTCAATAAAAACGGCCGGACGAAGATAAACTATGAGCTTTCCGTCTGTGCACAGCATGGAGTCGTGCGTCGTTGCAAACTTTCTGCCGGCATTCTGATGCACAACGCTCTGGTGAGAACATACATAGCAGGCCCGGTCGCGGACGGCATAGGGACACACAACCGCTCTTGCGGCGCGTTCTTCAGCAATTTCACTGGAAACAAATTCATACTGCCTTGCCATACTCAAAAGAGAAACGGTTCGGCTGATTACGGTATTTCCAAGCTGAGGCATAACAGACGAAACAACCTGTGCTTCTTTTGTTGAAAAAGCAACGAATCCGGGACGCTTTGAGTCATACGAAAGCGATGAAGGAATACGGCTGCAAATATCATGCTCGATTATGTCCGCCAGCGAAACGCCGGGTTCAAGCGCAGGAACGAGTTTATTGACTTCCAGATGACGGCTTACAATGCCGACAAGTTCAGCCAGTGTGTTTCCGGACGCCGTGTATCCGGTCTGTTTGATCGTAAAGGTGTATCCACCGGGCGGCACAGAGTTGCTTTGTTTCAGCTTTAACATGGGTGCTATCTACTCCGCTGAGGTTGGTTCTGTCGAGTAATTACCATCGTCGGCATCGGCATCATTTATTACCGAAACATCAACGCGGCTGTATCTCCCTATCGATCCGCCGACTTTCATTTTCAGCACACGAAGAACCACATCAACCGCAACAGCGACGGCATCCGCATCGTCAGGAGACCGGCCGCACATATTCTTCATCTGCTTTTTCGATTCAACCAGAAGGCGATTTGTTCCGTCACCCGGCGGAATCAGGCGGCGGGATGAAAACTGCCACGACTCTTCTTCGCGCATATCGCGCATCTGACCGGCGCGAACAAAACGCGACACCTGATACCAAAGTTCTGTGACGCGGTTTTTATACAATTTTTTTGGAGAAATTTCTTTTTCATCGAATGTTCCTTCCGAAGCCGATCCTGCAAAATCGACTCTGTGAATTTTTCCGTTCCATCGCTCTTCGATAATATCGGCAAGGGTTGTCTGCGCTCCGGTACAGTCCATTCCAAGAAGGTCCGGAGTTACACCCTCCGATTTGCATTCTTTGATCACCTTGTCCGCAAAATCATACGAAACGGGAATTTCAGAACCGTCATCGTTCTTCACCATTTCGGCTTTAATTTCACACCGGCGATATAACGATATGGCCCACGTTCCTGAAACCAATTCACCGACGCGGGCAAAGCGAAGTATCCGCTTGTCACCTCCACTTGTGAAGGCAGGGTCAAGTCCGGCGATCGTTACATATCCGTGTTTCCAGACCGCTTTATCCATTCCGCCGTTTGCAACAATCAGCGATTCCGTCAGCACGGTTTCAGTAAGACCGTCTTTCGGAATGAACCCGATGCGCTGCGTCCAGAACTGCGGAGAGTTGCGCCCGGGCGATACCGCCATTTCATCAATCTGTTTCTGATTGAGCAGGAAAGGATATTTTTCCGGATCCTTGATTGCCGGCGATTTCCGGCCGTCAAAAAACATACAGATGCCGCGTTCCGTTTCCCATTGCGTATGAACATCGGGATCCAGTTCACGCATTTTTATTTTCGATGGTCGGCTGGCCTTACCCAGCGGGTTCATCCACGAATTCGGGTTTCCCATGCCGAGCAGTTTGTAATCCACACCAGTCGCAAGATTGTCCCACTCGGCAACCGCCCGCGGATCGGTATCCTGCATTTCGTCAATCATCATGTAGTTGTAGGTGTTGTGAACACCCTTAATCCCGTCGCTTCCCTGGCCGACCGGAACACCGAATATCCCGTTAATCGGATTCAGTTCTTCGGCTTCATCGCGCAATACGATTGCCATTTTTGACGGAATCAGAACGCCCGGAACCTGATTCCGTATCTTTGAAAACAGCTTTGCTACTTCACGCCAAATACGTTTTTCAAGCATGGATATGGATGTAGAGCAAACCTGAATGGTGGTTTCATCCGGTGCCGCAAGCCATGTGATCATTGCAATGTGCGCAGCATCCGTTGTTTTCCCGGATGATGACGGACCCCACCATGTCATGTAACTGTTGTAACACCAGCATTCGATTCTCCGCCAAGTCCACTCGCTGAAGACATATCCCTGTTTTCTTGAGCCGGTCTTTTCAGGCGAAATGATTTTCCATGCGTTGGCGAAATGAATGTGAGGAGCGGCCAGTGCGCTTCCGGGCATCGAACTGTACTGTTTATGCTTCCGCCAGCACTGCAACTCAACATCAAGAATAGATGCGTTTGCAGGCCAGCTGAGGCCGTACATTTCAAATGGAGCCGGAGTTGTCATCAGAACGGAATATCATCACCGCCAAAATCTTTTTCCATTTCAGCCATATCAGCGTCATCCTCAAATGCCGGCCGACGTGTGCCGGAATCTCCTGAAGGGGCTGAATCTGCGCGCGGAGAAATAATCTCAAATTCATCCGCACGGAACTGCGTTACAGAACGGTCCTTCCCGTCCTTGTCCTTGTAGCGGTCATCTTTCGGCTGGCAAACGAGGTTCATCCGCATTCCCTTGCGGCCGTATTTCAACATGATCTCCGCCGCCTTGCCGTAAAAGACAATCGGAAAGAAGTCCGATGTTTTCACTTCCACACCGGCTTTGTCTTTGTATTTCCCGTTATAGACCACGCGGATCGGAACGATGGGCCGGTCTTTTCCGACGTTTTTAATTTCTGTCACAACGACGACATTATGAAAAATGGAAATCGGTTTCATGGCGGGTTATTCCTCCAGCGCTGCAGAGCATACGTTCTGAATGCTTGAAATCGCTTTCGCCATCCAAGCAATATCTTCCTTCGACGGAACCGCTTTGATTTTACGCTCCCGCGTGATGTTAAGAATCTGTTCCAGATATTCCTTGTCGGTTTTCCGAACCGGACGCTCGCCGTCTTCGCCGTCTTTTTTCGGCGCGTATTTTCCGCGCAGATACATTCTGAATTCTTCGACAGACATTTTCTGAGCTTCAGCAACGCCGAGTTCTTCGATCTGAATGAAGCTGTCATACTTCGCAACAAGCGCGTGATGTCCGAAGCTGAGATTCAGATTACGTGCTTCCGGGGCCACCTTGCCGCAAACCCACGCATAATTGCGAAGCGTCTGCTCGTCGCGGCCGGTTTCGATCATTGCCTGTGAACTTTTCTCTCCGTATACACCGGAGCCGAAATTCAGCCAGTCGCCCAGCTTGAACTGGACAAACTTGTTCATGTACCGGAGTTTATTTCCGATCTCATACCATATTTCAAACGGAGTCTCTCCGTCCAAAACAAGGGCTGGTCCGCCCCGTGCAATCAGTTTCCAGTCGCTTTCCGCCGCTTCTTCTTTGCGCTTATCTGACATTGATTCCCCCTAGTTCTATTTCCGACACTTTGATACGAAGTTCTTCCGCATACGCCTTGGCTTCTTCTTTTCGAATGGTTTTCTTCCATCCGTTTTCGTACTTGGAAATCGTATTCCATGTAAACCGGCGAATGCTTCCAAGCACTCCGAGCCGCGTGTTAATGCGGTCCGCCAGTTCTTCCTGCTGAATGCGAAGCCGCTTTCTGGCAACGATCAGGTGTGTTTGCTCTGGAAGTTTTTTAATCATGTGCGCCCCTCCTTGTACCAGAGATAGATCCCGGCCGCATCCGCTGTCTTCAGCGTAATGCGAAGATACGGGAACCTCCGCTGGACGTATTCTTTGATTTCGCTTTTGTGAGTCTGGTTGCGTGCTGAACGTTCTTTTTTCAGCACAGCTTCCGGAAGTGTTTTTGAAAGCGGTTCAAATCGCGTCAGCGGAAGGTGCGCCTGCCACTTTCTCGGAAGAACCTGCTCTGTTTCAATTCCAAGACAGTAAAGAACCGCTTCGATGTGTCCGCAATGCCGCGCGAATTTAACAGCTGACGGTCCGGAGTTTCCGGGCCTGTACGTTCCAACCTGCTCAACGACAGCAACGTACTCATACGGAAACACACCGACAATCATCTGAAGCTGCGCGGCAAGGCCGGTCATGCCGTCCGGCATCGGGCATGAATCGATTTTACCGTTCACGCCGGTTTCCCACACAATGCCGCCCGATTCGCCGGGGTCTATGCTGATTATTTTTTTAGGCATAACGATA